>JBAVTL010000633.1:0-2276 GCA_049696175.1 Anaeromyxobacteraceae bacterium | reverse complement strand
CCACCCGCTCCCGCGCGCGCGGCGCGTCCTCGACGAAGAGCACGTCGCCGCCCAGGTCGCGCCCGTCGTCCGGCTCCCGCCGGATCCCCAGGGCGCGGCAGAGGTTGCCCGGACCCCTCGTCGAGTGGAGGCAGCCCGCCAGCGGCTCCGCCGCGCGGATGAGCACCGCCGACGGCTCCCCGTCCCGGCCGGTCACCACGTTCATGCAGTGGGAGGTCCCGTAGATCAGGTAGACGTAGGCGACGCCCGGCGGACCGAACATGACGCGGGCGCGCTTCGTCGGGCCGAAGCGCGCGTGTGACGCCCGGTCGCCGACGCCGTGGTAGGCCTCGGTCTCGACGATCCTGGCCGCCCGCCTGACGCCGCCGTCGATCCTGACCAGCACCTTGCCGAGCAGCGCCCGCGCGACGGTCCGAGCGTCGCGCGCGTAGAACGGACGCGGGAGGCGCTCCCCAGGGGCGGCGCCAGTCACGAGCCGGCCGTCTCCTTCCAGACTCCGGCGCCGACGAAGACCTCGAGGAGCGCGCCGTCCACCTGCCCGCGCTTCGCCTCGTCCCCAAGGATGTCGAGGGCCCTCTCGGCTGGCATCGCCTTCTTGTACGGCCGGTCGCTCGCCGTCAGCGCGTCGTAGATGTCGCTGATGGTCATCATGCGCGACTCGACCGCGATCCCGGCGGCCGGGACCTGCCGCGGGTAGCCCCTCCCGTCGAGCTTCTCGTGGTGGCCGTAGGCGATCTCCGGCACGCGCCGGAGGGCGCGGGTCCAGGGGATCTGCTGGAGGAAGTTGAAGGTGTGCGTGACATGGCTCTCGATCTCGAGCCGCTCCGCGTCGGAGAGCGATCCCTTGGGGATGGAGAGGAGCGTCAGCTCGCCGGGGGTCAGGTACGGGCGCGCCTCGCCGCGCGCGTCCACGAAGGAGCGCGTCGCGATCTCGGAGAGCCCCGCCGAGGCCTCGGCCGGTAGGACGGTCGGCCGGTTGGCCGCCAGGACGACGTCCCAGAACAGGCCGAGCTCGCCGAGACGCGCGACGGGGTCCGCGGGATCGCGGCCGTCGAGCCGGCGCTGGAGCACGTCGCGCTCCAGCTGCGCCCGGATCAGGTCGAAGCGCGCGCTGAGCAGGGCCAGCTCCTGCGGGTAGAGCTTGTCTGCCTTGACGAGGACGTGCTCGCGCACGCCGACCTTCCCGAAGTCGTGCAGCAGCGCGGCGTAGCGGAGCTGCTGGAGCGCGGCGGCGTCGAAGCGGGCCTCGCGCCACGCGGGCGGCGGCGCCTTCTCGACCGCGCGGGCGAGCCCCACGGTGAGCGTCGCCACGCGGCCGGAGTGGCCGGCGGTCGTCGGGTCCCGCTGCTCGATCGCGAGGACCGAGGCCTTCACGAACCCCTCGAAGAGCCGCTCGATCTCCTCGTTGAGCAGCGCGTTCTCGACGGCGCTCGCCGCCTGCCCGCCGAGCGCGACGAGCAGCTCCGCGTCCTCGTCGGTGAAGGCCCCGTCGCGACGGTTGAGCGCCTGGAGGACGCCGACGATCTCGCGCTTCGTGTTCCACATGGGCACGCAGAGGATCGACCGGGTCCGGTAGCCGGTCTCCGCGTCCACCTCCCTGTTGAACCGGGGATCGGCGTAGGCGTCGTCGATCCGGATCCACTCGCCGCAGGCGGCCACCGCCCCCGCGATCCCGGCGCCGAGCGCGATCCGGATCTCCTCCGCCCCGTGCGCCACCTTGCTCCAGAGCTCGTTCCGCGCGCGGTCCACCAGGAAGATGGTGCACCGGTCCGCCTCGGCCACCTTCGCCGCCTCGTCGTTGATGAGCGCGAGCAGCCGGTCGAGGTTCCGTTCGACCGTCATCGCCTTCGCGACCTCGAGGATGGACTGGAGCTTCGCGAGCCGGCGTTCGAGCGCAGCGGTCATCCACCGAACCTATCGCGCGCCCGCCCTTTTGCGTGGCGACCGTCGCCCCGCGGGAATACACATCGAAAGATTCCAGACGGCTGTGTGAAGGGAGAGCGACAGTGGCGCCTCCCCCCTTCGGCCGAAGTCCGCGGAATCGCTGGTCGTGGTACAAGGCACGGACATTGCAGGATATTCCAAGCCCACTATGAAACCTCTCCGGCTCACCGCCCTCCTCGTCGTCGCCTTCCTGTTCGGCGGCGGGTCCGCCGAAGTCGCAGTGAGGACCCACGCCGCCGTCGAGCGCGCGCGTGCGGACCGCGAGGTCGGCTCCGCCGGCCAGCTTGTCGCCCTGGAGCTGCACGACGGCGACGGCACGCTCATCGCCAGGC
>JBAVTL010000632.1:0-5062 GCA_049696175.1 Anaeromyxobacteraceae bacterium | reverse complement strand
GTGCGCGGCCTCGTGCCCCTCGGCGGCCGGGGCCGCCTCGTGGGCGGGCGCTGCGGCGACGGCGAGGAACGGGGTGCCACTGGCGTGCTCAGCGGGGGTCGCCGCGGACGCGAGGGGCGCCCGGGCGGGATCCGGGACGTAGGCGGGGAGGACGCCGCTCCGGCTGGAGTCCCACGCGCCGCCCAGCCCCCAGAAGAGGAGGAAGAGGCCGGCGAGGAAGCCGAAGTCACCGAAGCGGTTGACGACGAACGCCTTCATGCCGGCCGCGGCCTTCTCGCGGTCGGTGTACCAGAAGGCGATGAGCAGGTAGCTCGCGAGACCGACGCCCTCCCACCCGAAGAACATCACCGCGAAGTTGTCCCCCATCACCAGGAGGAGCATCGCGAAGACGAACAGGTTGAGGTACGAGAAGAACCGCCAGTAGGACGGCTCGTCGGCCATGTAGCCCATCGAGAAGACGTGGATGAGCGTGCCGATGAAGGTGATGATCAGCACCATCATCATCGAGAGCTGATCCAGCGCGAACGCGAAGTTCACGCTCAGCCGGCCCGAGGTGAGCAGGTTCCAGAGCGTGTCCTGGAGGAACCGCTCCTCGACTGGGAGCCCCTTCATCTGGAAGAAGGCGAAGACCGCGACCGCGAAGGACGCGGCCATCGCGCCGATGGCGACGGCGTGGACCGCCCACTTGCCCAGCGCCTTCTGGAGCTTCCAGCCGATGAGGGCGTTCCAGAGCGCGCCGAGCGCGGGGAAGAGCGGGATGAGCCAGAGATACCCGGCGTGGGTTACGGCGATTCGACCCAGCTCGTGAGTTTCGTGTGTCATCTCACTCTCGCATGAGGTCCGCTTCGCGGACGTCGATGGTCTTGAAGGTCTGGAAGATCGCCAGCACGATGGCGAGGCCGACTGCCGCCTCGGCCGCCGCGAGGACGATCACGAAGAGGCCGAAGACCTGGCCGGAGATGTCGCCGATCACGTACCGGTTGAACGCGACGAAGTTGACGTTGGCGGCGTTCAACAGGAGCTCGACGCCCATGAGGACCCCGACGGCGTTGCGCCGTGTGGAGACCGTCACGAGCCCGAGCGCGAAGAGCAGGGCGCCGACGACGAGGAAGTGGGGGAGCGAAACCTGCAGCATGTTCTCTCCAGGAGGCCGCCGACGTCGCGGCCTGGTCCAGGGTTCCGTGGGGCCGCCGTCAGTCGGCCTTGATCTCCTTGCGGGCGATCACGATGGCGCCGATGAGGGTCGCCAGGAGGATGAGGGACGCGACTTCGAACGGCAGCAGCCAGCGGGTGAGGAGGGCGTTCCCGAGGGGCGCGGCCGTGTAGGCGGCGGCGGGGAGCGCGATCGTCCTCCACGGCGTGACGAGCGCCACCGTGAGGAGCACGGGGACGACGGCCACGAACAGGAGGACCCCGCCGTAGAGGCCGGCGCTCACGTTCGAGACGGTCACGTCGGAGATCCGGTTGGTGAGCATCACCGCGAAGAGGATCAGGGTGAGGACGCCGCCGATGTAGATGAGCAGCTGGGCGACGGCGAGGAAGTCCGCCGCCAGCATCACGTAGAGGCCGCCGACGCCGAGGAGGGCGAAGAGCAGCCCGATGGCGCTCCGGAGGATGTTGCGGGAGAGGGCCACCGCGGCGGCGCCGCCGACCGTGAGGGCGGCCACCGCGTAGAAGAGGATGTCCGGGAGCCCCGCGGCGCCGGTGGGCGGCTGCGGGTTGGCGTCGATGGCCGGCAGGAGCGCGCGGCCCGACATGTAGACCAGGAACCCGATGACCAGGGCCGAGGCGACGACCCAGAGGGCCAGCTTTCCGAGGTTGCTCTTCATGGGGCGATCCTCACTTCGACTCGGTGGGGGCCGCCGCCGCGGGGGCGGCGGGCTTGGCCGCGGGGGCCGGCGCCGGCTTCGGCGCGGGCGGGGCGGGGGGGAGGAACGACGGCCCCTTCGCGGCCCAGGGCTTGGCGTCGAACTTCGCGCGGACGAGCGAGCCGAGCTCGGCGCGCGGGTAGTACTCCGCGCTCTTGTCGACCTTGAAGACCGGCGTGGGCTTGAGCGCGTCGGCCCAGCGGATCGTGAGGTTCCGGATGTTCTTCACGGACCCCTCGAACTCGCGGGTGTGCTGGATGGCGCCGGTCGGGCAGGGCTCGACGCAGAGGCCACAGAACATGCACTTGGCCTCGTCGATGTCGAACTGCGTGATGGCGCGCAGCTTCGGGTTGGCCGGATCCTTCTCGACCGTGATCTGGATGCAGTTGATCGGGCAGGTGCGCTCGCAGACCTGGCAGCCAGTGCAGATCGACATGTCCACTTCGAGGAAGCCGCGGTAGCGCGGCGGGAGCATGTCGGGGAGCGGCAGCGGCGTGCGGTCGGGGTACTGGACGGTGACCGGACGGCGCAGCAGGTACGACGCCGTGATGGAGAGGCCGTGCCAGAAGGACGAGAAGGTGTCCTTGATGGAGCCGGTGTAGTCGCGGACGGACTGGGCCATTTCTTCTCCGGTTACCAGTTGGTGAGGTCGATCCGGTCGCCGCGGACCAGGCCGATGTTCTTGAGCGTCTGGCGCGAGAACGCGATGAGCGTCAGGACGAACGCCCCGAAGAGCGCGAAGCCCGTCGCGGTCTCGATGACCGGGACCCGGTCGACGAGGATCTGCCAGAGGAGCGTGAAGACGAACATCGTGAACGAGGCGGGGACCAGGTACTTCCAGCAGAGGTTCATCATCTGGTCGACGCGGATGCGGGGGAGCGTCCAGCGGACCCAGATGACGACCTGCATGACGATGAGGGTCTTGACGACGAAGACGATCATCGAGAGCGCCTGCAGCCCCCACCAGCCGAGCGCGGGGAAGCCGCCGGCGCCCCAGGCGCTGGCGTAGTCCTGAGGGCCGACGAACGGGACCTGCCAGCCGCCGAAGAAGAGCGTGGCGGAGATCGCGGACATCACCCAGAGGTTGCCGAACTCGACGAGGAAGTAGATGGCGAAGCGGAAGCCCGAGTACTCCGAGAGGTAGCCGGCCACGAGCTCCGACTCGGCCTCGGGGAGGTCGAACGGGGTCCGGTTGCCCTCGGCGAGCTGCGAGATGAAGAAGATGACGAAGGCGGCGAGCGCGGCGGGGTTCCGGAAGACGAACCACTCCCACGGCCAGGCGCCCTGCGCGCGGATGATCCCCTGCATGGAGAGGGTCCCGGCCATCAGGATGGGGATCATCACGGCGATCCCGGCGGGGATCTCGTAGGAGATGACCTGGGCGGCGGAGCGGATGCCGCCGAAGAGCGCCCACTTCGAGTTGGAGGCCCAGCCGGCGATGATGATCCCGACCACGACCAGCGCGGTGACCGCGGTCAGGTAGAAGATGCCGACGTTGACGTCCGCCGCGATGAGGCTCTCGCCGAAGGGGAGGGCGACGAAGGTGAGCGTGAAGCCGGTGAGGACGAAGTACGGCGCGGAGCGGAAGAGGAGCTGATCCGCCTCGGCCGGGATGAGGTCCTCCTTCAAGAGGAGCTTCACGGCGTCGGCGATCCACTGGAACGCGCCGGCCGCGCCTACCCGGTTGTACCCGACGCGGCTCTGCATGCGGGAGGAGACCCGCATCTCCCACCAGACCGTCATGCCGGAGATGACGGCGCCGAAGGTCAGGAGGATGAGGGCGAGCAAGGCGAGCGCACCGGCGTAGACTAGGTACGTGCCGCCCCAGGTCGCCGGGTCGTGGCCGAGCAGCTCGCGGACGAAGGCGTCGAGGACGCCCGGCTTGGTGACGCCCGTGAGGAAGAGGACCGCGCCGAGGAGGGCGATGGGGATGGCGGGCGCGACGATCAGCGTGACGAGGACGAGGCTCTTCGCCTTGAGCTTTGCACCTTGGCTGGGGGGGGCCATTAGCGGTCGATCTCCGGGGCGACGACGTCGAGGGAGGCGATGAGGGCCACGAGGTCCGCGATCATCAGGCCGGGCGAGGCATCCTCGCAGATGCCCATCGCCATGAAGGAGCCGGTGCGGGCGCGGACCCGGTAGGCCTTGTCGGTGCCGTCGGAGACCACGAAGTAGGCGATCTCGCCGCGGGCGGACTCGACGCGCCCCGTCGCCTCGCCCGCTTCGGGCTTCGGCTTGCGCGGCACCTTGGCGATGATCTCGCCCTCGGGCATCGCCTCGAGCGCCTGGCGGACGATCTTGGAGGACTCGGCCATCTCGAGGCACTTGACGTAGAACCGGTCGAACGCGTCGCCGGCGACGCCGACGAAGCCCTTGCCGACCGGGACGTCGAACTTGAAGCTCGGGTAGGCGCCGTACGGCAGGTCGCGCCGGATGTCCCAGTCGACGCCGGAGGCGCGGAGGTTCGGGCCCGCGAGGCCGTACTCGATCGCGTTGTCGTGCGAGATGACGGCGACGTTGGCGAGCCGCTTGACGTAGACCTCGTTGAACGAGATCAGCCGGTCGAACTCGGGGAGGAAGCTGTCGAAGTGGTCGAGGAACTTCAGGACCTTGTCGCGCCACCCCTCGGGCAGGTCGTACGCGACGCCGCCGATGCGGTGGTAGTTGTACGTGAGGCGCGCGCCGCAGAGCTCCTCGATCAGGTCGTTGATCGTCTCCCGCTCGCGGATGCCGTGGAGCATCGGCGTGAAGGCGCCGATGTCCATCGTCATGGTGCCGACCGAGACGAGGTGGCTGGCGATGCGGCAGAGCTCGCAGCTCACCGCGCGGAGGTACTGGGCGCGCAGCGGGACCTCGAGCTTGAGCAGCCGCTCGCAGGCGATCGCGTAGCCCTCGTTGGCGAACATCGCGGCGACGTAGTCGACGCGGTCGGTGTAGGGCATGAAGCCCGAGTAGCCGACGATCTCGCCGATCTTCTCGATGCCGCGGTGCAGGTAGCCGACGTCGGGGACGGCGGTGCGGATCACCTCGCCGTCGGTCTGGACGAGGAAGTTGATGACGCCGTGGGTGGAGGGGTGCTGCGGACCGAAGTTGAGGATCATCTCCTCAGAGTTCTGGTCCACGCGGCGCAGGATGAGCTTGTCCATGTCTTCTTCTCTCCCTTGCGCTAGGCCTTGGGGGGCTCGGCCGGCGCC
>JBAVTL010000631.1:0-5204 GCA_049696175.1 Anaeromyxobacteraceae bacterium | reverse complement strand
CTACGCGAAGGGCATCGCGGTCACCGACGAGGAGATGGCAGCTCTCAATGTACAGATTGCACGGGTTCGCGGTGAGTGGAGCTATTTGATCAAGCCGAGACCGCTGAAATGACGGTCAACCTGATCGACTATTTCCGTGCGAGCCCTAAAGCCCCCGGGGGCACGGGCTGCCCTCACTGCCAGGACGCCGGACCCTCGGCCACACTCCTCGGCATGAGAGCGCCCCCGACCACAAGCCGAGTGAAGACCGCCCGCGAACATGCGGGCCTCACGCAAGAACAGCTCGCCGTCAAAGCCGGCCTCAGCTCGACGACGATCTACCTCGCCGAGCGCGCTGGAATCGTCACCGCTAACACCGCCGCCAAGATCGCCGCCGTTCTCGGTGTCCCGGCCGAGGACCTCCAGTCATGAGCGACGACCCCACGAAGCGCGGCGGGGGCGGCAAGCTCCGACTCCCGCTCACTGACGACCACTCATGGAACGTGCTAGAGGCCGCCTACTACCTCGGGGTGTCGGAAGGCACGGTCCGCAACCTCGAGCGCGACGAGGAGCTTCCTGCCCTCCCTCGGATTCGCGGCCGCGTGACGTTCGACCCGAAGGTCGTGAAGGCGTACCGCGATGGCTGGCGCCCGACCCCGGGCTGGCGTCGCCCGCCGGCGCCTCCCCTCTTCCCGAACGAAGCCCCTCCTTCATCGAGGTAGGCCATGGCATCCGCGTTCTGGATGAAGCAGAAGGGCAAGAGGGTTCTCGGCTACAAGCACCGCGGCGCCGATGGGAAATGGGTCGGTCCGCTTCGCGCCAAGGGCTGCAGGACTCTAGAGCAGGCGCAACGCCTCGCGGACGACAGGGAGCGGCAGGCCGAGCGTCACCGGCACGGTTTGGAGGCGCTTCCCGGCGAGGGGAAGCTAACGTTCGGCGACCTCTTCAAGGCTTGGTGGAAGGGCGAGGGCAGCCGACGGCGCTCCGAATCGAAGTTCGAGTTCAAGGCGCTGGTCGAGAGGCACCTGCAGCCGCTCTGGTCGTTCGTCCTGAACGCCGCAACCGCGCCTGCGTTCGCTCAGCAGTTGCAGGCGCTCCTCGACGGAAAGCACGATCGATCGGAACTCGCCCCTCAGACCCTCAACCACCTTCGGGCCGGCGCGTTCGCTGCCTTCCGTCACGCGCGCTCGCCCATCTCTCAGCTGTGGAAGTTCGACAACCCCGTGCAGTGGGTGAAGCGCTACCGGGTACCCAAGGGCCATCGAATCACGCTCAAGCTAGAGCAGTTCATGCCGGTGCTCATGGCGTTCAGGGAACCGCGCCTCGGCGCTCCCTGGCGCTGGGTTGCCGCGGTCTGTCTCTACCTCGCCCTGCGGCCCGGGGAGGCGATGGGGCTCTGGAAGGCCCACGTGGATACCGTGAAGTGGGTGATCTACGTCCAGCGATCGTGGTCGTCCCCCTTCCCCAAGGACAACGATCCGCGACCTGTCGCCGTTCCCACCGTGCTGCGCCCGTTCCTAATGGCCGCTATGCAGTCATCGCCGAACCACCTGGTGTTTCCGACCCTCGCCGGCAAGGTCTTCAAGCCCTCCACCAGGCGGATTCTCGTGAAGAAGCTTCGGGCGGCGGCGGCAAGTGCCGGCATCGTCGATGGCTACCTCCACACGTGCCGTCGGTGCCGACGCAAGGTTGAGGCCTCCGCGGCGGGGGCTCCGAGCACCTTTGCGTGGATGCACGAGGACGGGGAGCAGCGCCGCTGCCCCACCTGCTCGATGAAGCTCTGGATCAGCCCCGTCCCGAAGCGGATCCGGTTCTACGACCTCCGCCACACCAACATCACCGTTCTCCTGGACGCGGGAGTTGCGATGGACGGGGTTCAGCTGCAGGCCGGGCACGCCGAGAGCAGGACAACCAAGGCCTACGACCACAGCGATCCGCTTCGCTTCCGGGACCAGATGGATCGCGTCCTGATGGGGAGCGAGGTGCCCGTTGCGGTGAACCCGGCCACCGCCGCAACCGGGCTCACCACCGGCTCACCACAGCCGGTGACGCCGCCTGCGGCCGGTGCGCCCGATGCGGATCCTGCGTCTCCTGCGTTCCAGCAAATTCCACCCGTTAGCAAGCGATGAGCGCTATGACCAACCATGCGTCGAAGGCTGATCATTCTTGGGGTGCAAGTGGTCGCACGTTCAAATCGTGTCGCCCCGACAGTACAGCCCCCGCGATTCCACAAGAGTCGCGGGGGTTTTTCTTTGCCCTGTCACCCGGTGAGCCGAACCGAGGATCCAGCCGATTGGAGTTCCTCAACGGCGAGGTGACATCCCGGGTGACAGGGTCCGGCGTCATGACCTGCTGCCGCCCTTCGGCTTCAGCGCCGGATGAAGGTCGAGCGCCTCGCGGCCGTCGGCGCCGATCTCGTCGTCGAGGAGCCGCTTCTCCCCGCCGACCCGATCGCCTTCGCCGCTCGCCGCGCTGGCGTACACGTCTGGGTGGCCGACCCGTCAGTCGTCGCGTCGCTCAGGATCGCCGCCGGAATCGATCGCGGCCCGTCCCGGACCTCCGCGGCTCTCCTCGCGCGGCTTCCCGCGATCCCCTGGCTCCGCGCCCACCTGCGCCGCGTCGACCCGGCAGACGACCCACGCCAAGTCCCGCTCCTGTAGCACCGAGGCCCCGGCCGCTCACGCGTCCCGGGGCCTCTCTGTCTCTGCCACCTCGTCAGGATCGGCCACCGGAGGGCGCACTCCGGGAAGCGCTCAACTCAGGCCGGGGAGAAAGCGTGACGCGCTGGCGGTGAAATGGCGCGGGAGACAACACATGGTCATCTCCTCTCGTCAGGCGGCCCGTGCCGCCGGGTTGAACCACATCCGACAACAACTGCGACGCCGTCCGGTCGCCCCTTGCCCTATGGCGCCGGGCGCCCGGAACATGAGATCCTTTTCCAGCGGGGATCGGAGCTGCGCGTGAAGAAGGCCTACAAGACGAAGGATGGACTGCTCGTGCTCGACACCGAGCTGGTGCGCAGAGCGTCCAAGGCCGGCGCGAAGAAGCTCTCGCGCAAGGGACGCAAGGCGAAGCGCGACTACCGGAAGTTCTGCTGGACCGAGGACGACTTCGCTTCTGGAGGGGTGTACTTCCGCCACCTCACCGAGGAAGAGCAGGCGAAGTACCAGCCGTCGTAGCCCCCCCCTTGACGCCTCCTCCAGCGGAACGCCGAGTTCGTCGTGAAGAAGATCTACAAGACCTCCGACAACTTCACGGTCATCGACGCCACCTACGTGGGCTCGAAGCCGGAGGAGAGCGTGCGCCTCTCGAAGGAGAAGCCGCGCGACAAGCGCAAGTTCAAGGCGCTCCCGAAGGACGACGTCTCGAAGTTCGGCTGGGACGAGGCCGACTGGGACGCGATGGTCGCTCGACGCCGCTGATTGCGTAGGGCCGGGCGCACAAACGGAAAGCCCGTCGGGGGCCTTCATCCCGACACCTCGGCAGGACCGGCCGTCACGGCAGCGGCGCGGGCCCGACTTCGCCGGGAGCATCTCGAGGTGGCTGGTGGTGACCTGCATGTCGGTCCTCCCTAACCACCACGCCAGTACGCTAGCGCGGTATCGTCAAGAGGGACGGGAGGGAGGGGCGCGCGCGGCAGGCCCCCCGCGCAAGGCCTTGCCTCGGTTGCATCACGGAGCGATGCTCGCGCTCACCGCCGCACTGCTGCTGGCCGCCGTGCCCGCGCGCCCCTAGAGTGTCTAGGCGCTTGACGCGCGACTAGACATACTGCACGCATGAACGCACGGGACGTCCTCCCGCGCATCAAGGACCTCGGTGGCGAGGTCGTGCGCCAGAAGGGGTCGCACGTGCGGGTCCGCGCCGGCGAGTGCTTCGCGACCGTGCCGGACCGCGGGTCCCGGGACATCCCCGCCGGGCCCCTCCGCTCCATCGAGCGGCAGCTCGCGCCGTGCCTTGGCGACGGCTGGCTCCGGGGACGATAGGAGGCCCCCATGGCGCGCTACGTGGTGACCTACGAGCGGGACGAAGGTGGCTGGTGGATCGCCGAGCTGCACGGCGTGCCCGGCGTGAACAGCGACGGCCGGACCGTGGCCGACGCACGCCGGCGGGTGCGCGAGGCGCCCTCCCTGGCGGTGGGCGACGCCGCGGCCGAGCGGGCGGAGCTGGTCGACGACGTGAAGCTGCCGGCGGCGGTGGCGCGCGTGGTCAAGCAGGCGACCTCGGCGCGCGTGCGCGCCGAGAAGCTCCAGGAGGAGACGATCCGGGCGACGACGGAGGCCGCGCGGGTGCTGACCGGGAAGCTGGGGCTGTCGGTGCGAGACGCGGCGGCGCTGCTGGGGGTGTCACACCAGCGGATCCAGCAGGTCAAGAAGCCGCACAAGGCCGCGTAACGACGACGCCCCGCGGCCGGAGCTCGCGGGGAGCTGCGCGCCCGTTGCGACCTCGGCCTGTAGCGCCCCTTCCAGAAGTGGCCCAGGTCGTCGCTGGACCCGTCACGTTCCTCTTCCGTTGGACGCGACCCCGGACGCCACGAGCAGAGCCGACGCTGGCGAGGCAGCCGCACCCGGCATCGGCGCGTTGAACCAAGAGCTGCCGCGATCGTCCGGGCCGAGGCCAAGCGCTTCATTCGAGCTCGGCTTCCGAACGGGGAGCTTCGCGGCGAGGGCGTTGGCGCGCGCCACGAGCTCCTTCAGGCGGTTCGCGCTGGCAGCGAGCTCCGCCCCCACCTCGAGCGCGCGGGCGGTGAGCTTCCGATCCGCCTCGGAGATCTGCGCGTCCAGGACCGCGAGGCTCGCATGGATCGCCTCGCGCTCGACCGCGGCGACCTTCGCTTCTGCCTCTCCGGCGGCCTGTCGAGCGCGGTCGACCCGGCGCGCGAGCGCCCTCCTCGAGGCGGCGCTCCTCGAGCGCGAGGGCCTCCTTCGCCTCGACACCAGCCGCACGGACCAGTACCACCGCCCTCCGAACCTCAGCACCCCCGCGCTGCAACTCCCCGGACCGCCCTGCCAACCTCAACCGCCACCGACCGCCAGCTCGGGCGGCCCTGTGATGCTTCCGCGCTCTTCAGGGACAGCCGGACACCCGTGCCCCGTCCAGCCGCCGAACCTTTGCCAGCGCCCCGAGCTTGTCTCGCGACCGCCGGGGATGGATCCTCGCACCCAACGAATGGCCCTCCCCTCGCTTCTCACCTCCCGCTCGGCTTCCACCCTCGCCCTCGCCCTCAC
>JBAVTL010000630.1:0-1529 GCA_049696175.1 Anaeromyxobacteraceae bacterium | reverse complement strand
CAACTACTTCAAGCAGTTGTTCGCGCAGGTGACCAACCCGCCGATCGACCCGATCCGCGAGGCGATCGTCATGTCGCTGGTGTCCTTCATCGGCCCGAAGCCGAACCTGCTGGACATCAACCAGGTGAACCCCCCGATGCGGCTGGAAGTGAGCCAGCCCATCCTCGACTTCGCCGACATGGCGAAGCTGCGCGACATCGAAAGCCACACCTACGGCAAGTTCCGCAGCTACACGCTGGACATCACCTACCCGCTGGCCTGGGGCCATGAGGGTGTGGAGGCCAAGCTGGCGTCCTTGAACGCCGAGGCGGTCGATGCCATCAAGGGCGGCAAGAACATCCTGATCATCAGCGACCGTGCCGTCGGCCCGACGCAAGTCGCGATTCCCGCGCTGCTGGCGCTCTCTTCCGTCCACCAGCACCTGGTGCGCGAAGGTTTGCGCACGACGGCGGGGCTGGTGGTCGAAACGGGCACGGCCCGTGAAGTGCACCACTTCGGCGTGCTGGCCGGCTACGGTGCCGAGGCCGTGCACCCCTACCTGGCGATGGAAACGCTGGTCTCCATCCACAAGGACCTGCCGGGCGACCTGTCGGCCGACAAGGCGATCTACAACTACGTCAAGGCGATCGGCAAGGGCCTGTCCAAGATCATGTCCAAGATGGGCGTGAGCACGTACATGAGCTACTGCGGCGCGCAGCTCTTCGAAGCCATCGGCCTGAACACCGATACCGTCGAGAAGTACTTCACCGGGACCGCCAGCCGGGTCGAGGGCATCGGCGTGTTCGAGATCGCCCAGGAATCGATCCGCATGCACAAGGCGGCGTTCGGCGACGATCCGGTGCTGGCGAGCATGCTGGACGCCGGCGGCGAATATGCATGGCGCGTCCGCGGCGAGGACCACATGTGGACGCCCGACGCCATCGCCAAGCTGCAACATGCTTCGCGGGCCAACAACTGGAACACCTACAAGGAGTACGCCCAGTTGATCAATGACCAGAACCGCCGCCACATGACGCTGCGCGGGCTGTTCGAATTCAGGATCGACCCGTCGAAGGCCATCTCCCTCGACGAGGTGGAGCCGGCCAGGGAGATCGTGAAGCGCTTCGCCACCGGTGCGATGTCGCTGGGCTCGATCTCCACCGAAGCCCATACGACTCTCGCCGTCGCGATGAACCGCATCGGTGGCAAGAGCAACACCGGCGAAGGCGGCGAGGACCCCGCTCTCTACCGGCAGGAGCTCAAGGGCATCCCGATCAAGCAGGGCCAGACCGTGGCCGACATCATCGGGCGCGATGTGGTCGAAGTCGATTACCCGCTCAACGCGGGCGACTCGCTGCGCTCGCGCATCAAGCAGGTGGCGTCGGGACGCTTTGGCGTGACGGCGGAGTACCTCGGATCAGCCGACCAGATCCAGATCAAGATGGCGCAGGGCGCCAAGCCGGGGGAGGGAGGCCAGCTGCCGGGCGGCAAGGTTTCCAAGTACATCGGGTTCCTGCGGCACTCGGTGCCGGGCGTCGGCTTGATCTCGC
>JBAVTL010000629.1:0-2392 GCA_049696175.1 Anaeromyxobacteraceae bacterium | reverse complement strand
GCGCAGGTCGAGGCGACCTTCAACCGCTGGCGCACCGATCCCGTCTTCTGGGTAGAGTGCGGCGCGGGGGCCCGCGTCCGGCTCGGCTTCGGTGAGCACGCCGCGGAGCCCTGCGCGAAGTCCCGCTGACGGACGCAAGCGGCGCGCGGGGGAGCCGGCCCCGCGAGGGTTCGGGCACCTCGACATCCGGCCCCGGCCGTGCGAGGGTTCAGCCGGCGAGGGGACGGAGCCGAACCGATGCGGATCAACTTGCGCAAGGCCATGTTCGTGCTGCCGAATCTGTTCACGGTCAGCTCGATCTTCCTTGGCTTCTACGCGCTCACGCTCTGCACCGGCGACGCCACGCCCGAGCAGCTCTACCGGGCCGCCATCTCGATCTTCTTCGCGATGTTCTTCGACGCCTTCGACGGGCGCGTCGCGCGGATGACCAAGACCCAGTCCGACTTCGGCGTACAGCTCGACAGCCTCGCCGACGTCGTGAGCTTCGGCGCCGCGCCGTCGCTCCTCGTCTACAAGTGGGCGCTCGCGCCGCTCGGGACGGTCGGGCTCTTCATCTCCTTCTCCTTCGCGGCCTGCGGCGCCCTGCGGCTCGCCCGCTTCAACGTCCTCGCCATGCGCGGCGACAAGGGCTCCTCCCGCTTCTTCGTGGGGCTCCCGATCCCGCTCGCCGCCGGGGCGATCGTGGCGCTAGTGATCGCCCATTACCGGCAGTTCGAGGCGGCGACCGACCCGTCGGCGCGCCTCCCGATCGCCGTCGTGGTGCTCCTGCTCTCGTTCCTGATGGTCTCCACGGTCAAGTACCGGACCTTCAAGGACGCGCACCTGTCGGCGAAGAGCTTCACCGCCTTCGCGGCAGTGGTCTTCATCGGCGTCGGCGTCGCGATCGCCACGCGCCCGGCCTTCGTGCTGGCCGTCTACATGGCGGCCTACGTCGTGCTAGGGCTCGGCGAGTCGATCTTCGCCCACGGCCGCTCGGCCGCCGAGCTGGCCGCCCGCCTCTCCCCGAAGGCCCGCGCCGAGCTGGAGGCCGATGAGGCCCTCGAGCCCGACGACGAGGACGCCGACGCGGAGAAGGACCAGCGGGACGAGTATATTTAGTCCCGATGTCCCTACTCGATCGTCTCCGCGCAGTCGGCAGCCGGCGGGGCTCGCGCCCGTCAGCTCCCCCCGGCCCATGGGTGATCCTCGCCGCATGGGGACCGTGCGGCTTCTCCCCCGTCGCCCCCGGCACCGTGGGGACGCTCGGCGCCGTCCCCCTCTGGTGGGCGCTCTCCCACCTGCCTGCGCCGGCGCACCTCGCGGCCATCGTGATCCTGACCCTCTTCGGCGTCACCGCGGCCAGCCACGCCGGCCGGTACTGGGGCGTCACCGACGCCTCCGCGATCGTGATCGACGAGGTGGTCGGGTACCTCGTGACCGTCGCGCTCGTCCCCTTCTCCTGGCAGACGGCCGCGCTCGGCTTCGTCCTCTTCCGGGTCTTCGACGTCGCGAAGCCATGGCCGGCCTCGGTCCTCGACCGGGTGAAGAACCCCTGGGGCGTGATGTTCGACGACGTGGCAGCCGGGCTCTACGCGATGGCGCTCCTCGCCGTGGCGGTCCGCTGGCTGCCCGAGGTCTTCTGACGATGGAGCTCACGGTCGAGATCCTCTCCACGGGCGACGAGCTCCTCACCGGACAGGTGGTCGACACCAACTCCACGTGGCTCATGGATCGCCTCTGGGACCTCGGGCTCATGGTCCGGCGGAAGACGCTCGTCGGCGACGACCGGGCCGACCTGGGCGCGGCGATCGCCGAGACCTGCGGCCGCGCCGACGTCGTCGTGATGAGCGGTGGGATGGGGCCGACTGAGGACGATCTCACGAGCGAGGTCGTGGCCTCGATCCTGGGCGTGCCGCTCGAGCTGCACGAGCCGTCGCTGCGCGCCATCGAGGAGCGCATGCGCGCGTTCGGCCGCGTCATGACGCCGAACAACGCCAAGCAGGCACGCTTCCCGCGCGGCTCCGAGCCGATCCCGAACCGGTTCGGCTCAGCCCCGGGGCTCGCCGCGCGGATCGGGCGCGCCACGCTCTACTGCCTCCCCGGCGTCCCCGTCGAGTTCAAGGGGCTCTGCGACGAGGCCGTCATCCCCAGGATCGCCGCGCGGCTCGGCGAGGTGCCGGCGGCGCGCCTGCTGAAGCTCTTCAACGTGCCGGAGTCGCACGCCGACGAGGCGATGCGCCCCGTGATGGACGACCCCGCGAACCGCGACGTCCGCTTCGGCTTCCGCGCCCACTGGCCCGAGGTCCATGTGAAGTGGTCGGTGCCCGGCGCGGGCGCGGCGGCGCGCGCCGACGCCATCCTGGCGCGGGTGAGGGCGATCTTCGGCGACCGCGCGTGGGGCGAAGGGAAGGAC
>JBAVTL010000628.1:0-11496 GCA_049696175.1 Anaeromyxobacteraceae bacterium | reverse complement strand
GCGCTCGAGCGCGCCTTCGGGGGCGTGCGGGCCGTGGACGGCGCGAGCTTCGAGGTGCGCGCGGGGGAGGTCCACGGCCTCATCGGGCCGAACGGCGCAGGGAAGACGACCGTCATCAACATGATCTCCGGGCTCGTCGCGCCGACGGGCGGCGCCATCCGGCTCGCGGGGCGGGCCATCCACGCGCTCCCGCCGCACCGGATCGCGGCCCTCGGCGTCGCGCGCACCTTCCAGAACATCCGGCTCTTCGCAGAGCTGTCGGCGCGGGACAACGTCCTCGTGGGGCAGCACCACGCCCGCGAGGCCTCCCTCGCGGCGAGGCTCCTCATGCTGCCGGGCGCCGCCGCCGAGGAGCGGCGGGCGAAGGAGCGGGCTGGCGCGCTCCTCGCGCGGATCGGCCTCGCCGACCGCGCCCACGAGCGCGCGCAGAACCTGTCGTACGGCGAGCAGCGGCGGGTCGAGATCGCCCGGGCCCTCGCCTCGGAGCCGAAGCTCCTCCTCCTCGACGAGCCCACCGCGGGGATGAACCCCGTGGAGGTCCAGGCGGTCGCGGCGCTCATCCGCACCGTGGCCGCCGAGGGGCACTCGGTCCTGCTCATCGAGCACAACGTGCGGCTCGTCATGGACGTCTGCGACCGGATCACCGTCCTCAACTTCGGCAAGGTGATCGCCGCAGGGCCGCCGGCCGCCGTCGTGAAGGATCCGGCGGTCGTCACCGCCTACCTCGGGAGCGCCTCGTGAGCGCGCCGTTGCTCGAGGTGCGGGACCTGCGCGTGCGCTACGGCCACGTGGAGGCGGTGCGCGGCGTGTCGCTCTCGGTGAACGAGGGCGAGCTCGTGACGCTCATCGGCCCGAACGGCGCCGGGAAGACGAGCCTCCTCTCGGCGCTCGCCGGCCTCGTCGCGCCAGCGGGTGGGACGGTGTCCCTCGGCGGCGAGGTCGTGACCGGCCTCCCGGCGCACCGGGCCGTCGCGGCCGGCATCTCGCTCGTCCCGGAGGGGCGCGCCATCCTCGGACGCATGACCATCGAGGAGAACCTGCGGCTGGCTGGCGAGCGCCGGCGGCCGCGGGGCGAGCTCGCCGCCGCCATCGAGGAGCAGTACAGGCGCTTCCCCATCCTGGGCGAGCGCAGGGCGCTCGCCGCCGGCACGCTCTCGGGTGGCCAGCAGCAGATGCTGGCCCTCGCCCGGGCGCTCGTCGCCAAGCCGCGCATCCTCCTCCTCGACGAGCCGTCCATGGGGCTCTCGCCGCTGCTCGTGCAGCAGGTGTTCGAGATCATCAAGGCGATCCACCGGGAGGGCGCCACCATCCTGCTCGTGGAGCAGAACGCGCGCCTCGCCCTCGCGGTCTCGCAGGAGGCGTACGTGCTGGAGCGCGGCCTCGTCGCGCTGGCCGGGCCGTCCAAGGCGCTCGAGGACGACCCGCGCGTGCAGACGGCCTACCTCGGCGGCGGCGGAGCGCTCCCATGAAGATCCGCAGGGGGGGGTTCGTGCACGCCCTCCTCGTCCGCCTGGCGAAGCGCGCGGACGCGTCGGAGAAGGACCGGCTCATGCTCGAGGAGGCCATCGGCCACGCCTACGAGGGGCTCGTCATCACGGACGCCGGGGGCAGGATCATCAAGACGAACCAGGCGTACGCGACCTTCCTCGGGGTGCGCATGGCGGACATGATCGGCCGCCACGTCACCGAGGTGGTCGAGAACACCCGGATGCACGTCGTCGCCAAGTCCGGGGTCGCGGAGATCGCCCAGCTCCAGAAGATCCGCGGCCACGAGATGATCTGCAGCCGCATCCCGATCTTCGAGGACGGCAAGGTGGTCGCCGTCGTGGGCAAGATCATGTTCGCCGACGTGGACGACCTGTTCGCGATGTCGGGGCGCCTCGCGGCGCTGAAGAAGGAGCTCGAGTTCTACAAGAGCGAGCTCAACAAGCGGCTCGTGGCGAGGTACTCGTTCGAGCACATCGTCGGCAAGAGCGACGCGCTGGAGCGGGTGAAGGCGCTCGGGCGGAGGGTCGCGAAGAGCGACACGACCGTCCTGCTCCGCGGCGAGAGCGGCACCGGCAAGGAGCTCTTCGCCCACTCGATCCACGTGGAGAGCAACCGCGCGCTCGGACCGTTCGTGAAGGTCAACTGCGGGGCGATCCCGGAGGCGCTCTTCGAGTCCGAGCTGTTTGGCTACAAGGCGGGGGCGTTCACCGGCGCGCACAAGCAGGGGAAGCGGGGGCGCTTCGCCATGGCCGATCGGGGGACGATCTTCCTCGACGAGATCAGCGAGCTGCCCGCGAGCATGCAGGTGAAGCTCCTCCGGGTGCTGCAGGAGAGGGAGATCGAGCCGGTGGGCGCGCTCGAGCCGGAGCCGATCGACGTCCGGATCATCGCGGCGACCAACAAGGATCTCGAGCTGCTCCTGGAGCAAGGGACGTTCCGCCAGGATCTGTACTACCGGCTGAACGTCGTGGAGCTCGAGATCCCCGCGCTGCGCGAGCGGCGAGACGACATCCCGCTCATCGCGGAGAGGATTCTCCGCCAGCTCGAGAAGGAGACCGGCGTCCCGGTCGCGGGGCTCGCCGAGGAGGCCGAGGCCATCCTGAAGGCGTACCCCTGGCCCGGCAACGTCCGTGAGCTCCGCAACGTGCTCGAGCAGGCGATGTACACGAAGGGCGGGGACGTCATCTCCAGGCGAGACCTCCCGCGCGCGATCGTCGGCAGCGTCGAGCGCGCGGGGCTGGACGAGGACCGGCGGACGCTCCGCGCGCTGCTGCGTCACACGGAGGAGGAGTCCCTCCGCGCGGCGCTGAGGGACGCGAACGGCGACAGGCTGGTTGCCGCCGCTCGGCTCGGGATCAGCAAGTCGTCCATGTACGCCAAGATCGAGCGATACGGGATCGAGCCCTGAGAGCCGGCAAGTAGTCGGGCTGAAGGCGACGGGCGCGTTCCAGGGAGCTGGACTGACTTCCAGGGTGATGGAAGTTGCCCCCTTGGAGGCTCTAATTCCAGCGATCCTGCGGGCGTACCGGTCAAGTTGCCGCAGGGCCCGAACTACACCTGCCTGCAGACGTTCCGAGAGTCTGGAAAGTCCCCCTTGAGGGCTCCGCGCTCGCGGGAACGAAGTCATTGCACGCCAAGCCATTCACGCGCCCGGCGCCACGCGCACAACCGTGGCGCAGTAAATGCAGGTATGCGCATGTGTTGCGGACCTGCAATGGTGCCGTCTGCACCCACACCGAGCCACACACAGCAACCCGGAGAAAGACGCATGAATGCCAAGGCAATCGGAGCTGCACTGCTGGTCACCTGCGGGGCCCTCGCGCGGGCGCAGACGCCCGCGCAGACGCCAGAACCAGCACCGGCCCCAGCAGCGGCACCTGCAGCGGCAACGGCACCTGCACCGGAGGCGCCCAGGCCCGCGCCGTCCCCAGTCGTCTTCGCGATGAAGGGCTTCGTCTCGATGTCGGCCTGCGGCCAGGACGACGCGTTCGTGATCACCGACTGCCAGCAGTCGCTCATGGCCGCGGCCGAGCCCGTCGCCGACGGCAACTCGCTCGGCTTCGACGTGCGGCAGTCGCGCTTCAACTTCTCCGTGAAGGGGCCGCAGGTGCTCCTCGGCGCGACGCCGACGGCGGTCCTCGAGATCGACTTCATGCAGGGGTTCGGCGCCGGGGCGTTCGGCAGCGTCTCGCTCCTGAACCGGATGCGGCTCGCGTACTCCGAGCTGAGCTGGGGCGCGAACCGGCTCGTGTTCGGGCAGATGAACGACCTCACGTTCGCGATGGCGCCGGTCTCGCTGTCGCACATCGCGTTCCCGCTCGGCTTCGCGACCGGCAGCGTCGGCTGGCGCCGGCCCGGCATCTGGGGCTTCCACACCGTCGAGGCCGCTCCTGACGTCAAGGTCGAGCTGGCCTGGATGCTAGGGCGCAGCCAGTGGAACGAGGCGGCCACGGGCATCGGCGCGAACGCCGTGAACCAGCCGAACGGCATCGGACAGGGCGAGGCCTCCGCGCTGCCGGCCGTCGAGGCGCGCGCGACCCTCTCCTACGCCAAGCTCCTCACCGCGTACGTCGCCGGCCACTACAACAAGGTCGATCTCAACGGCGTCGGCGCGAGCGGCGGCGACACGATCGCGGTGCAGGTGCTGACCGGCGGCGCGAAGGTCACCTACGGCCCGATCACCGTCGCGGCCAACGGCTACGCCGGCAAGAACACCGGGCCGCTGCTCGGCAACCTCGTGCAGTTCGACCTCGGCCCGGCGAGCGCCAGCGTGAGCGACGTCGGCTTCTGGGCGCAGGCGGGCTTCTACTTCACGAAGGAGCTGTCGGCGTGGGCCCTGTACGGCCAGCAGGCGCCCGACGCAGGTGACGCGAAGGGCGCGAAGATGGCGCGCCTCAAGAGCAAGACGGCGAACCTCATGGTCCAGTACCGCGACGGCGGGTATGCGCTGTCCGCGGAGTGGATCAACTTCAAGACCACGAACGCCTCCTACGACGGCGCCGGCGCGTTCCTGGGCAGCAAGGTGGCCGACGCCAACCAGTACGTCCTGACGGCGAACTACTTCTTCTGACCGTCAGGGGAGGGGGCTCCGGCCGGGCGTGACGCGGCCGGAGCCGCCGCGAGGGTTCGTGCACGTCGGACAGGCGTCAGGGGCTCGCGATGAAACTCTGCACGACAGTGGAGCAGGCGCTCAAAGGGCTGTCGGATGGCGCAACCGTCCTGGCAGGCGGCTTCGGGCTGGTCGGGATCCCGCAGGCCCTCATCGAGGGCGTGCGCGACATGGGGGTGCGCGACCTCACGGTCATCTCGAACAACTGCGGAGTAGACGACTGGGGGCTCGGGCTGCTGCTCCAGAGCGGGCAGATCCGGAGGATGGTGGCGTCGTATGTCGGCGAGAACAGGGAGTTCGAGCGCCAGTTCCTGTCCGGCGAGCTCGACGTGGAGCTCGTTCCGCAGGGGACGCTGGCCGAGCGGATCCGCGCGGGCGGGGCGGGGATCCCTGCCTTCTACTCGCCGGCGGGCGTGGGGACGCCCTACGCCGAAGGGCGGGAGGTGCGCAGCTTCGACGGGAAGGAGTACCTCCTGGAGCGGCCCATCAAGGCCGACTTCGCGCTCGTGAAGGCCTGGCGCGCGGACGGGCTCGGCAACCTCGTCTACCGGCGCACCGCCCGCAACTTCAACCCGATGATGGCGGCCGCCGGGCGCGTGACGATCGCCGAGGTGGAGGAGCTGGTCGAGACCGGCGCGATCGATCCCGATCAGGTCCACACGCCGGGGATCTACGTGCAGCGGGTGCTCGTGCGCCGCGACGTCGAGAAGCGCATCGAGAAGAGGAGCTTGCGCGCGAAGGAGACGCCATGAGCCTCACCAGGGACGGGCTCGCCCGGCGGGCCGCGCAGGAGATCCGCGACGGCTACTACGTGAACCTGGGGATCGGCATCCCGACCCTCGTCGCCAACCACATCCCAGCCGGGATGCGCGTGGTGCTCCAGTCCGAGAACGGGCTGCTCGGGATCGGCCCATATCCCAGCGAGGCCGAGCTGGACCCCGACGTCATAAACGCCGGCAAGGAGACGGTCACGATGATCCCGGGGGCCGCGACGTTCAGCAGCGCGGAGTCGTTCGCCATGATCCGCGGGGGCCACGTGGATCTCGCGATCCTCGGCGCCATGGAGGTCTCAGCGTCGGGTGACCTCGCCAACTGGATGATCCCCGGGAAGATGGTGAAGGGCATGGGCGGGGCGATGGACCTCGTCCACGGCGCGAAGCGGATCGTCGTGGTGATGGACCACACCAACAGGGAAGGGCAGCCGAAGATACTGAGGCGCTGCTCGCTGCCGCTCACCGGCAAGGGGGTGGTGCACCGGATCATCACGGATCGCGCGGTCCTCGACGTGACGCCGCAGGGGCTCGTGCTGGCGGAGCTCGCCGAGGGCTACACGGTGAGCGACATCCGCGCCTGCACTGAGCCCGAGCTCCAGCGCGGGCCAGGGCTGAGGGCATGAGCGACGGCGACGCCAGCGTGCCGACCCCGGCGAAGGAGGACGCGCGGCCGCCGGCCCCCGCGACCGGGGCGTACGGCGACGTCGTCCTCGAGACCCGCGCGCTGACGAAGGACTTCAAGGGCTTCGTGGCGGTGAACGGCGTCGACCTGCGGGTGCGCCGCGGCTCCGTCCACGCGCTCATCGGCCCGAACGGCGCGGGGAAGACCACGTTCTTCAACCTGCTCACCCGCTTCCTCCCCGCCAGCAGCGGCCAGATCCTCTACAAGGGCGAGGACATCACCGCCGTACAGCCGGGGGCCGTGGCGAGGCGCGGGATGGTCCGCTCCTTCCAGGTCTCGGCCGTCTTCGCGGGGCTCACCGCGAGAGAGAACGTCCGCGTCGCGCTGCAGCGGAGGCTCGGCACGTCCTTTCACTTCTGGCGCTCGGAGAGGAGCCTGGAGCCCCTCGACGCGAGGGTGGACGAGCTCCTCGACGCCGTCGCGCTCCTCGAGCAGCGGGACACGCTCACCGGCGAGCTGCCATATGGCCGCAAGCGCGCGCTCGAGCTCGCGACCACCCTCGCCCTCGATCCCGAGGTCATGCTCCTCGACGAGCCGACGCAGGGGATGGGGCGCGAGGACGTCGGGCGGGTGGTGTCCCTCATCCGCAGGGTCGCCGAGGGGCGCACGGTGCTCATGGTCGAGCACAACCTCTCGGTCGTCCACGATCTCGCGCAGCGCGTGACGGTGCTCGCCCGCGGCAGCGTCCTCGCCGAGGGGAGCTACGACGAGGTTGCGAAGGCCCCGGAGGTCATCGAGGCCTACATCGGAGTCGCGCCATGAGCCCGACGAACGGCGAGCTCCTCCGCGTGACCGGCCTCCACGCCTTCTACGGCGAGTCGCACATCCTCCACGGCGTGGACTTCACCGTCCGCGCGGGCGAGTGCGTGACGCTCCTCGGGCGGAACGGCTCCGGCCGCACGACGACGCTGAAGGCCATCCTCGGGCTCGTAGACAGCCGCACCGGCTCGGTGGTGGTGAACGGTCGCGAGACCATCTCGACGCCGACGCACCGCATCGTCGGCCTGGGCGTCGGGTACTGCCCGGAGGAGCGGGGCATCTTCGCGAGCCTCACCACGGAGGAGAACCTCACCCTCCCGCCGATCGTCCAGTCGGGCGGCATGTCGATCTCCGGGCTCTACGAGCTGTTCCCGAACCTGGCCCAGCGGCGGAAGAGCCAGGCCTCCCGGCTCTCCGGCGGCGAGCAGCAGATGCTGGCCCTGGCGCGGATCCTCCGCACCGGGGCGCGCCTGCTGCTCCTCGACGAGATCACCGAGGGGCTGGCGCCGGTGATCGTGCAAGGGCTCGACCGCGTGGTCCGCGCGATCCGCGACAGGGGCTTCACCGTCGTCCTCGTCGAGCAGAACTTCCGCTTCGTCGCGCCCATCGCCGACCGCCACTACCTCATCGAGCGCGGCCGCATCGCTGACGTCGTCGAGAGGAAGGAGCTCGAAGGCAGGCAGGAGTCGCTGCAGCATTTCCTGGGGGTGTAGGCCCCCGCTCCCGTGAAAGGTACGTGCATGGACCGCATCGCTCGCATCGCCCGCATCGTGTGCTGCGCATCGCTCGTCGCCCTCGCCGGACCCGCAGCCGGCGCGGAGAAGGTGTCGGAGAAGGTCGTCAAGATCGGCGTCCTCACCGACATGACCGGCTACTACTCGGACCTCGCGGGGCCTGGCTCGGTGCTCGCCGCGAAGATGGCGGCCGAGGACTTCGGGGGGAAGGTGCTCGGCATGCCGATCGAGATCGTCTCGGCCGACCACCAGAACAAGGCGGACATCGCGTCGAACACCGCGCGCAAGTGGTTCGACGAGGAGAAGGTGGACGTGATCGCGGATCTCGTCTCGTCCTCGACCGCGGGGGCGGTGATGCCGGTCGCGGCCGAGAAGAAGCGGATCACGCTCCTCTCCGGGCCGGCCACGACCGCGTTCACCGGGGAGAAGTGCACCCCCTACAGCGTGCACTACACCTACAACAACTGGGCGCTCGCGAACGGCACCGGCCGGGAGGTCGTGCGGCAGGGCGGCGACAGCTGGTTCTTCGTCACCGCGGACTACGTCTTCGGCAAGTCACTCGAGGAGGACACCGCGAAGGTCGTGAAGGGCGCGGGCGGCAAGGTGCTCGGCTCGGCGCGGCACCCCTCGCCGGGGACGACCGACTTCTCCTCGTACCTCCTCCAGGCGCAGGCCTCCGGCGCCAGGATCGTCGGGCTCGCGAACGCCGGGGCCGACACGGTCAACTGCATCAAGCAGGCGAAGGAGTTCGGCGTCACGCCGACGCAGAGCCTCGCCGGCCTCCTGGTCTTCATCTCGGACATCCACAGCCTCGGCCTCGAGACCGCCAAGGGGATGTACCTCACGACGGCGTTCTACTGGGACCTGAACGACGACACGCGCAGGTGGTCGCGGCGGTTCTTCGAGCGGCACAAGAAGATGCCGACGATGGTCCACGCGGGCGTCTACTCCGCCGTGACCCACTACCTGAACGCCGTGAAGGCGGCGAAGACCGACGACGCGGATCAGGTCATCGCGAAGATGAAGGCGACGCCGGTGAACGACTTCTTCGCGAAGGGCACCCGCATCGGCCCTGACGGACTCCACCGGCACCCCATGTACCTCGTGCGCGTGAAGGCGCCGGGCGAGTCCAGGTACCCGTGGGACTACTACCAGATCGTCAAGGCCATCCCGCCCGAGGAGGCGTTCCCTTCGGTCGAAGCGCAGAAGTGCCCGCTCGTGAAGAGGTAGGCCACCAGCGCCCGCTCCCGGGAGACCGGGGGCGGGGGTCCCTCGCCCATGATCCAGGCACTCTCAGGACAGCTGCTCCTCGGGCTCATCAACGGGTCCTTCTACGCGCTGCTCTCGCTCGGGCTCGCCGTCATCTTCGGGCTCCTCAACGTTGTGAACTTCGCGCACGGCTCGCTCTACATGATGGGTGCGTTCGCGGCGTGGTTCCTCCTGAGCGTGCTGGGGCTAGGCTACTGGTGGGCGCTCCTCCTCGCGCCGGCCGCGGTCGGCCTCGTCGGCGTCGGCATCGAGCGCCTCCTGCTCCGGCGCCTCCAGGGGCTCGACAACCTCTACGGGCTCCTCCTCACCTTCGGCCTCACCCTCGTCGCAGAGGGGCTCTTCCACCAGGCCTACGGGAACTCCGGGCAGAGCTACCCGGTGCCGGCGGCGCTCCAGGGAGGCGTCCGCCTCGGGTTCATGTACCTGCCGATCTACCGGGTGTGGGTCGTCGTGGTGTCGATCGTCGTCTGCGGGGTGAGCTGGTTCGTCATCGAGCGGACGAAGCTCGGGTCCTACCTGCGCGCAGGGACGGAGAACCCGAGGCTCCTGCAGGCGTTCGGCGTGAACGTCCCCCTCATGTTCACGCTGACCTACGGCTTCGGCGCGGCCCTGGCGGCCTTCGCCGGCGTCATGGCTGCGCCCATCTACCAGGTGCAGCCGCTGATGGGCAGCTCCCTCGTCATCGTCGTCTTCGCGGTGGTGGTGATCGGCGGGATGGGCTCCATCGCCGGCTCGATCGTCACCGGGCTCGGGCTCGGGCTCCTCGAGGGGGTCACGAAGTTCGTCTACCCCGAGGCGTCGGCCGTGATCGTCTTCCTCGTGATGGCCGGCGTACTCCTCGTGCGCCCCGCCGGCCTCTTCGGGAGGGAGCGATGAGCCGCCTCCGGTCGCCGCGCTTCTGGGGCTGGGTGGCGATGCTGGCGCTGGGGATCGCCGCGCCGTTCATCGTCTACCCCGTCTTCGCGATGAACGTGCTCTGCCTCGCCCTGTTCGCGAGCGCGTTCAACCTGCTCCTCGGCTACACCGGACTCCTCTCCTTCGGCCACGCGGCGTTCCTCGGCTCGGCCGCCTACGTCACCGGGTACGCGGCCAAGGTCTGGGGCCTCCCGACCGAGCTCGCGGTGCTCGCCGGCACCGCCGTGGCGACCGCGCTCGGCGCGATCTTCGGTGGCCTCGCCATCAGGCGCTCCGGGATCTACTTCGCGATGATCACGCTCGGCTTCGCGCAGATGGTCTACTTCCTCGTCGTGCAGCTGCCCTGGACCGGCGGCGAGGACGGGCTGCAGGGCATCCCGCGCGGCAAGGCGCTGGGGTACATCTCGCTCGAGCGGCCGCTCGCGATGTACTACTTCGTCCTGGTGGCGTTCCTGGCCGCGTTCTGGCTCATCAAGCGCGCCATCAGCTCGCCCTTCGGGCACGTGCTCCGCGCGATCCGCGAGAACGAGCCGCGGGCGCTGTCGCTCGGCTACGACGTCGCGCGCTACAAGCTCGTCGCCTTCGTCCTCTCCGCCGGGCTGACCGGGCTGGCCGGCTCGCTCAAGGCGGTCGTCCTCCAGTTCGCCTCGCTCTCCGACGTCCACTGGCACCGCTCGGGCGAGGTCGTGCTCATGACGCTCCTGGGAGGGATGGGGACGGTCATGGGCCCGTCGGTGGGCGCGCTGCTCGTCGTCTCGCTGGAGAACTACCTCGCAGAGGCGGGCTCCTGGGTCACGGTCATCACCGGCCTCGTCTTCGTCGTCAGCGTCCTCGCGTTCCGGCGGGGCATCGTCGGCGAGGTGCGCGCGGCCGTGAAGCGGTCGTTCACAGGGGGGAAGCCATGACGGGATCGCTCGAGGGGAAGGTCGCGCTCGTGACGGGGGGCGCGAGCGGGATCGGCCTGGAGATCGCGGAGCAGCTCGCCCGGGAGGGGGCCACCGTGACGATCTCCGACAAGGACGGGCCCGGTGCCGTCCGCGCCGCGGCCGCCCTCGCCGCGCAGGGGCTCAGGGCGGTCGGTACCGCCTGCGACGTCACGAGCGAGGACGACATCATCCGGGCGATCGACGGCGCGGTGGCGACGAACGACCGCCTGGACGTGCTCGTGAACAACGCGGGGTTGCAGCACGTCGCGCCGATCGAGGAGTTCCCCACGGAGAAGTACGAGCTCATGATCCGGGTCATGCTCGTCGCCCCGTTCATCGCCATCAAGCGCGCCTTCCCCGTGATGAAGCGCCGGGGGCACGGGCGCGTGATCAACGTGGCGTCCATCAACGGCCTCGTCGGCTTCGCAGGGAAGGCCGCCTACAACAGCGCGAAGCACGGGCTGGTCGGGCTCACCAAGGTCGCGGCGCTCGAGGGGGCGGCCCACGGCATCACCGTGAACGCCCTCTGCCCAGGCTACGTGGACACCCCGCTCGTGCGGAACCAGCTCGCCGATCTCGCGCGCACGCGGAGCCTTCCGCTCGAGCGGGTCCTCGAGGACGTCATCTACCCGCTGCAGCCGATCCGGCGGCTGCTCACGGCCCGGGAGATCGCGGACTACGCGCTCTTCCTCGCGAGCGCGGGCGCCGGAGGCGTCACCGGCGCCGCCGTGGTGATCGACGGCGGCTACACCGCGCAGTAGCAGGCGACCGATCGGCCCTGGCCGCGTGCCGGCCCCTGCTTCGTCACCTGGGGGAGGGGGGCGCGGGTGGGCCCCAGGGC
>JBAVTL010000627.1:0-2523 GCA_049696175.1 Anaeromyxobacteraceae bacterium | reverse complement strand
CCTCCGCGCCGGTCGCGGCCGCGAGGAGCGCCGCGGTCTCCCGGGCGCGCGCGTAGGGCGACGTCAGGATGCGGGCGAGCTTCACCTCGGCCGCGAGCGCCTCTGCGCGGGCGCGAAACGCGTCCCGCCCCTCGGGCGTGAGCCTGCGCGCCCAGTCGCCCAGCGGGTGGTTGCCCTCGGCCTGTGCGTGGCGCACGAAGAAGAGCCGAAGGGGATCGCTCATCCGAGGACGCGGCGGTGGGTGAGCGCTAGGGCGCGCAGCCGCCCGCTCTCCGAGTCGCCCGAGGCCAGCGCGACGAGCCGCGTTGGCATCCGCCACGTCCAGTTCACCTCGTTGACAGTGCCGGGGACGTTGATCCGCGCGCGCTCGCCGAAGAGATCCTGGAACGGCAGGAGGACGAGCTCGGACCCTGCGCCGTAGATCAGGTCGAGGAGCGCGTCGCGCACCCCCTCGTCGAAGCGCTCGGCGCCCCTCGCCTTGAGCGCCGCGAGGGCGGGCAGCGCGAGCAGCTGCGCCCGCTCACCCGGCTCGAGCGCGTCGAACCAGTCGGCGCTCGTGTCGGTGTCGTGGGTGCCGGTGGTCGCGACGGAGAGCGCTGGCCATGCGGCCGGATCGCGGAACCGGTCGCCGCCGGTCTCCCAGGTCTTCTCCCAGCGCAGCACGCGGTACCCCGGGATCCCGATGCGGGCGAGCGACGTGCGCACGAAGCCGGGGACCGTGCCGAGGTCCTCGGCGATCACGCGGGCCCGCTGCGACAGGATCCCGAGGACCGCCTCGCCGTTCGCCACCTGCGCCGGCTCGTCGGCGGGGACGAACGCCGGTGGCCCGCCGTCGTTCGGGAAGAAGTAGGTCCGGTAGAGCCCGACCACGTGATCCACGCGGTAGGCGCCGTAGAGCTCGGCCATGCGTCGCGCGCGCTCGCGCAGCCAGGGGTGGCCCTCCTGCCGCATGAGCTCCCAGCGGTAGACGGGCAGCCCCCAGTCCTGGCCGGTGGCGCTGAAGGCGTCGGGGGGCACCCCCACCCGCGCGTCGAGCCGGAAGTCGCGGCGCCGCGCCCAGACGTCGGCGGAGTCGGCGGCCACCATGAACGGGAGGTCGCCGCCAAGCTCTACGCCGGCGGCCTGGCAGAGCCTCCGCGCGTCCTGCCACTGCCGGTCGAGCACCCACTGGGTCCAGGCGCGGAAGAGGACGCGCATGGAGAGCCGGCCGCGGTGATCCGCGAGGACACCCGGCTCGCGGTCGCGGAGCTCGGCGGGCCAGGAGAGCCAGGGCGCGCCGCCGAAGAGGTCGTCGTGGAGCGACACGAAGAGCGCGTAGTCCTCGAGCCACCGCGCGTTGGCCTCGGCGAAGCGGGCGAGGTTGCGCGCGCGGTCGGTGCGGCGCGCCCACTCTCGCCGGTGAAAGGAGGCGAACGCCAGCTCCAGCGCGCGCTGCTTGAGCCGCCGCGCGTCGTCCCAGCGGACCGTCGGCGAGTCCTTGAGCTCGGCGACGAGCCGCCGCTCGGAAGGCGTGAGCGCGGCGAAGCCACCTGCCGCGTCGAAGTCCTCCAGCGCCTCCACCGCCGCGTAGACCGGGTCGATGGCGAACGCAGTGAGGGCGGCGTAGGGGCTGTTCTGACCGCGGGAGACCTCGTTGACCGGGAGGACCTGGACCAGCGAGAAGCCGGCGGAGGAGGCCCAGCGGGCGAACGGCGCGAGGTCCGGGATCTCCCCGACGCCCCAGCTGGCGCCGGTGCGGATCGAGAAGAGGGGGATGAGGACGCCTGCCTGCCGGGCCATCGCCCGAAAGCTACCGGGTTACCGGGGCCGTGACGAGTCTTTGCCCGCGCCCTCGTCAGGTCGTGGCGAGGAGCGCGTCCACCACGGGGAGCCACGCGTCGCCGACGTGCCCGCGCGCGAGCTCCGCGGCAGCGCGCTGGGCGCTGGCGATGGAGCCGGCGCGGCTCGCGGTCTCGCTCGAGGTGCCATCGCCGAGGCGGCAGCGGAGGAGCCAGCCCCTGGCGCTCTGCTCGATCTCGAGCCGGGGCAGGGCGAACGCCGTCGCGGCGCTGCCGTCCAGGTTGAGCGCCCATCCCATCGGCGTCCTGGCCCAGGCGCCCTGCGGCGCGGCTCCGCCCAGTGTGCTCAGGCGTCCTCCTCGACCGCCGCGACCTCCGCGTCCGGTGCGTCCTCCTCGACCGCCGCGTCCGGTGCGCGGGCCGCCGCGCGGGTCGTCACGACCGTCAGGAACGACTCGACGTCGACGAGGTCAGACGCGCCGATCGGGCGCAGCTTCTCGAGCAGCAGCTCGCCGGACTTGAGGAGCGTGGAGTAGGTGACCCAGTTCGGGTCGGCGGCGAAGCGCAGCTCGAGCCCGAGCCGGTGCGCGGCCTGGCTGGTGAGCTTCGGCCGGAGCAGCATGTGACGCTCGGGCTGCGCGAGGAACGGGAGCAGCGTGACGAGCTGCCAGCTCCGCCCGACGTCCTCGGGAGGGAACGCCGCGACCGCGGCGGCGAGCGCGTCGAAGCCGGCCCGCTCCGGCGC
>JBAVTL010000626.1:0-1786 GCA_049696175.1 Anaeromyxobacteraceae bacterium | reverse complement strand
ATCCGGCCCCGGGGGCGCCCGCCGTAGAGACTCCGCCGTCCGGCGATCGGCGCGACAAGCGCGTGGCGCTCGATCCGGGCCGCGCTCGCGACTACCTGAAGCAGGGAGACGCGCGGCGCGCGCAGCTCGACTGCGGCGGTGCCATCCCGCTCTACCTCGCCGCCGAGGCGGCCGACCCGGCGCTGGCCGAGGTCCAGAAGAAGCTGGCCATCTGCTACCAGTCGGTCGGCGACACGAAGAAGGCGGTCCGTCGCTACCGGCGCTACCTGGCGACCGGCCCCGAGGACGCCGAGAAGGTGAAGCTGATCCTGTCGACGCTGAGGTAGTCGACGCCGCGCGCAGGCCGTATTCATGGCGACGTCGCAGCGGGACGAGGAGACCGGCATCCAGCATTCACCAGGGGGCCGGCGCCATCTCGGCAGAACACATGGCAGACGGCGTCCTCGTCATCTACGGGGTCTCGCCCGACTGCTCCATCGATCCTGCCCAACGCGCGCTCGTACTCCGAGACGTTCGAGAGGCATTGTCGTTCATGGAGGAGGGGACGAGGCTGCGGAGCCACGCGAGAACCAGTAAGATGGACGGCATGAACAGGGCGCTCAAGGCACACGTGAAGGGCGGCCGCCTCCTGCTCGACGAGCCCACAGATCTGCCCGATGGGGCGGAGGTCCGGGTGGCGCTTGTCGATGACGACGAGCTCGATGACACCGAGCGCGCGAAGCTCCACGCCGCGATCCTGGATGCAGAAGCGGAGCTCGACGCGGGCAAAGGTGTCGGCGAGGGCGAGCTCTGGACGAGGCTGCGGGCGATCCGGTGAGGATCGAGATCGCGCCACGCGCGCTCCGCGAGGCCGAGCGGTGCGCTCGCTGGTGGCGTGAGAATCGTCCGGCGGCCCGCGAACTCTTCGAGGCTGAGTTGCGCGAGGCGCTCGACCAGATCCGAACCTTCCCGCAGCTTGGCAGCGCGTACGAGGCGATGCCGGGACGGGAGCACCGGCGGCTCCTGATGCCGGAAACCCGGTATCACTTGTACTACCGCGTGGCCTCCCCGGACATGGTGCGGGTCGTCGCCATCTGGAGTTCTGTGCGCGGGCGCGGCCCGCACCTGTAGTCCGTTCCTGCTACGATGCCCCGGAGCTGCTACTTCAGCTTCTCCTCCACCGACCGCACCTTCCCCTCGATGGTGGCGATCTTGTCCCGGCGGTCGTCGATCTTGATGGAGGTCGAGACCCGCACGGCCCCCTGTGCGAACGGGTGCTCGTGCATCTTCCGGACGACGGCGAGGATGGGGTCGAGGTCGCCCTCGATGATCGTCCCCATCGCCGTGAGCTGGTGCTTGAGCCCCGACTCGCGGAGGACCTGTTGCACGCCGGCGACGTAGCGGGAGACGCTCGGCGTCGCGGTGCCGAGCGGCGTGATGGTGAGGAAGACTATGGCCATCCGAGCCCTCCGGTGTCCTTCTACGCGACGGTGACGCGCAGGACCTCGCGCCCCATCCTCACGCAGTCGCCGTCGCGCAGGTCGCGCTCCGCGTGCGGCGGGATCTTCACGAAGGTCCCGTTGGACGACCCGAGATCGCGCAGCCGCACGCCGCCGTCCGGCTCCAGCAGCAGCTCGGCGTGGGCCTGGGAGAGGAACGTGTCGTCGCCCAGGTTGACCGCGCAGCCGGTCCTCCCGATGGTGATGGAGGGTCCCGAGCGGACGAAGGCTGGGCCGGCGACGCCTCCTTCGAGCCACTCCTCGATCACCGCCGCGGCGCCCGCGGGGCGCGGCGCGCCGAGCCGGAT
>JBAVTL010000625.1:0-2921 GCA_049696175.1 Anaeromyxobacteraceae bacterium | reverse complement strand
CCGATCGCGTCCCAGCATCTCGACGTAGGCGAGCAGGTGGTGGGCCAGCGAGACCGGCTGGGCCCGCTGCAGGTGCGTGTAGCCGGGGAGGATGGTCCGCTCGTGGCGGCGCCCCTGCAGGCAGAGGGCGCGCTGCAGCCGGCCGAGGGCGCCGTCGACGCGGTCGCAGGCCCCGACGATGAAGAGCCGCTCGTCGAGCGCCACCTGGTCGTTGCGGCTGCGCCCGGCGTGGAGGTAGCCGGCGTCCCTGCCGACCAGCTCGCCGAGCCGCCGCTCGACGTGGGTGTGCACGTCCTCGAGCGACGGGTCGAAGGCGATCTTGCCGGCGGCGAACTCCTCGCGCACGCGGTCGAGCGCCGCGACGATCCGCTTCGCGACGGCGGCCGGGACGATCCCCTGCCTCGCGAGCATGGAGACGTGGGCCTGGCTCCCGCGGATGTCCTCCGCGTAGAGGGCCGAGTCGTCCTGGATGGAGACAGAGAGCGCGACGAGGCGGGGATCTGCTTCCCCGGCCAGCGCCGCGCGGGAGACGGGCTTCGACTGGCGCTTCTTGTTCATGGGAGCCGGGAAGTTAGCACAGGGCGCGGCGCCGTAGGCCCGCCGCCCCATTGCCTCACCCCGGTGCGCGTGCCACCATCGACCTCTCCGGCGACTTCACGAACCGGATCCACCCGGACCGGCGAAAGGAATCGATGAAGCCGACTCGCGCTTCCCTCTCGCTCGTCACCTGCCTCGCCCTCGTCCTGCCGACCGCGGGACGCGCCGCCGAGGTCCTGCGGGTCAGCGGCACCGGGACCGCGCTTGGCACGCTGCGCCAGCTCTCCGCCGCCTTCGCCCGGGCCAACCCGGGCCGTGAGCTCAAGGTCCTCGCGAGCGTCGGGAGCGCCGGCGCCGTCCAGGCCGTCGCCAGGGGCGCCCTCGACATGGGCGTCTCGGCGCGGCCGCTGCGGCGCGACGAGTTCAGCCTCGGGCTGGTGGCCATCCCGTACGCGCGCACGCCGCTCCTCTTCGCGGTCGGACCACGCGTGGGCGCCACGAGCATCACGGCCTCCGAGCTCGCGAAGATCTACCGCGGCGACCTCGCGCGCTGGCCCAACGGCGAGCGGGTCCGGGTGGTGCTCCGGCCTAGGGACGAGGCCGACACGCAGTTCCTCATCGGCATCTCTCCCGAGCTCGCCGCCGCCGTCGAGGCGGCGCTGAACCGCCCCGGGATGCTCGTCGCCGCGACGAACCAGGAGAGCAACGCGATGCTCCTGAGCACGCCCGGCTCCATCGGGACGACGTCGCTCGCGCAGGTGATCACCGAGGGGCTCTCGATCACGCCGCTGTCCTGGAACGGCGTGGCGCCGGCGCTGAAGAACCTCGCCTCGGGCGCGTACCCCCTGGAGAGGACGCTCTACCTCGTGATCCGCGCGCCAGCGGCGCCGCCCGTGCGCTCCTTCGTCAGCTTCCTGGCGACCGCCGAGGCCCAGCGCATCCTCGAGCGCGCCGGCAACATCCCGCTCCACCTGGCGCCCCTGGAGTAGGCAGAGATGGCCACGGAGCGCGCGATCGTCCGCTGGGTCACGCTGGCCGCCACGGCGGTCGCGGTGGGCACCCTGACGCTCCCGCCGGCGGCCTGGTTCCTCCTCTCCTACGAGCGGACGCGCGGCACCCTCGAGGCCGAGGCGGAGCTGATCGGCAGCGCGGTCACCCAGGTCGTCAGCGCCGACCCCGATCTCTGGGAGTTCGAGACCGTGCGGCTGGGCGAGCACCTGTCGCGGAGGACGCGGTCGAACGTCGCGGAGCGGCGCCAGATCCTGAACGGCAGCGGCGTGGTCGTCGCAGGGGCCTCGCCTCCGCTCTCGCCCCCGGTGATGACGCGGTCCGTCCCGCTCCTCGACGCCGGCGTGCCGGTCGGGTCGGTAGAGCTCTCGCGCTCCCTCCGGCCGCTGCTGGTGCGCGCCATCCTCCTGATGCTGCTCCTCGCCGCGCCCGCTGCGCTGGCGTTCCACCTGCTGCGGAACCTGCCGCTCAGGGCGCTTCGGCGGAGCCGCTCCGAGCTGCGCCACCAGCGCGACGCGGCGCAGCAGTACCTCGACGTCGCGGGCGTCGCCTTCGTCATCCTCGACGCAGGCGGGCAGGTCTCCCTCGTCAACCGCAAGGGGGAGGAGCTGCTGGGCCGCGAGGCCGCCGCCGTGGTCGGGCGCGACTGGATGGCGGACTTCGTCGATCCTCGCGACCGCGCCCACGTCCTCGCCGAGCTCGCGGCGGCGCGCCCCGGCGACGTCGTCACCCTGGAGTTCTCGGTGTCGCGCCCGGCGGGCACGCGCCGGATCGCCCGCTGGTACGCGACGCCGCTCGCAGCGGAGCCGGAGGCCGGGCGCCCGGGGCTCCTCCTCTCCGGCGTCGACATCACGCGTCAGCGCGAGCTAGAGGAGCAGCTGGCGCAGACCCGGAAGCTGAAGGCGGTCGGTCAGCTGGCTGGCGGCGTCGCCCACGACTTCAACAACATCCTCTCGTCGATCAAGGGGTACGCGTCGGTGCTCCGCGCCGACCTCGACCTGGGGAGTCCGCACCGGCTCGACGCCGAGGAGATCCTGGCGGCCGTCGACCGGGCGACCGCGCTGACCCGGAGCCTGCTCACCTTCAGCCGGCGGCAGGACCGGAAGGTGGAGCCCGTCGATCTGGTCGAGATCCTGCGCAGGTCGGAGCGGCTGCTGCGGCGCCAGCTCCCCGAGGACGTCGTCCTCGACCTCGTCCTCCCGTCCGAGCCGCTGCTGGTGACGGCCGATCCGGCGCAGCTCGAGCAGGTGCTCTCGAACCTCGTGGCGAACGCGCGCGACGCCATCCCCGGGGCAGGGAAGATCGTCTTGTCTGCGGCGGCGGCGACGCTGGACGACGACGGCGCCGCGCGCGCCGGCGTCGCCGCGCCCGGCGCC
>JBAVTL010000624.1:0-6643 GCA_049696175.1 Anaeromyxobacteraceae bacterium | reverse complement strand
GGTCCGACCAGCACGACCTTCAGCTGCGCTCCGGGGCGGCGCGGCGGCGCGGCGGGCATGGGCTGGGGGTCGCGTCGGCGCGGACGCTCGCCCGAGATCTCCGAGCGCAGCGCGTCCACGTCCAGGTCGAGCCGCTTCGCGATCGCGTCCTCGAAGGTGGCGCGCGCGAGCCCCTCGGGGGCGAGCTTCACGAGCGGGGAGAGATCCCGGACCGCGGCGAGCTTGGCCTCCAGCGAGGCCTCGCGGCCGCGCGGCCCGCAGGCGCGCTCCACGGCGCGCTCGATCAGGAACTCGGAGAGGGGGGTGGCGGCGGCGAGCAGCGCGTCCACGCCCGCCCGTCCGTTGGCCCGGGCGAAGTCGTCGGGATCGATCTTCCCGTTCTCGCTCGGGAGGACGGCGACGCGCCCCGAGATCCCAGACGGGAGGAGCGCCTGCGCCGCCTTGGCCGGCGCGGCGAGTCCCGCCTGATCGCCGTCGAAGAGGACCACGACGTCGCGGCAGTCGCAGCGCTTGAGCAGCTCGACGTGCTCCGGCGTGAGCGCGGTGCCACAGACCGCGACGGCGTTCTTCACGCCCGCCTGATGCAACCCGATCACGTCGAAGTAGCCCTCCACCAGGACCGCGCTCCGAGTCTTCCGGATCGCCTCGCGCGCGAGGTCGATCCCGTATAGGACCCGGCTCTTCTTGTAGAGCAGGGTCTCCGGCGTGTTGATGTACTTCGCGCCCTTCTCTTCACCGAGGGCCCGCCCACCGAACCCTATGACCTGGCCGTCGATCCCGGCGATCGGGAACATCAGCCGTCCGCGGAAGCGGTCGTAGTCGCCCCGCTCCCGCCCCTCCACGAGGAGCCCCGCCTTGCCGATCGCGCCGACGCCGATCCCTTTCTGTTGCAACCGACCCGCCAGGTCGTTCCATTCCGGCGCCGCGACGCCCAGCCTGAACGCCACGACCGCCTCGTCCGACACGCCCCGCCCGGCCAGGTAACGCCGCGCCCCGTCCCCGAACCGGCTCGCGAGCCGCGCCGCCCAGTACCGCGCGGCCGCGTCACAGGCGGCGTGGATCTCGTTCCGATCCCTGCGCCGCTGCTGCGCCTCGGCCGACTCCTCGACGACGTCGGGGATGGTCACCCCCGCCTCCGCCGCGAGCTCCCTGGCCACCTCGGGAAACTCCTTGCCCTGCAGCTTCTGCAGGAACTTGAAGACGTCGCCGTACTCGCCACAGCCGTAGCACTTGAAGTGCTTGTCCTCGGGGTAGACGTGGAAGCTCGGCGTCTTCTCGCCGTGGAAGGGACAGCAGCCCTTCCACGTGCGACCCGATCGCTTGAGCTCGACGTGGCGCCCGATCACAGCCACCACGTCGAGGCGGGCCCGGATCTCCTCGATGACCTCCTCGGGGATCAGGGCCGGGCCCCCTCTCTCACTTACCCGAGAGGCGGGCCTTCACCATCTCCGAGACCACCTTGCCGTCGGCCTTTCCCTGGGTCTCGGGCACGACGAGCTTCATGACCGCACCCATGTCCTTGGGCCCCTGGGCGCCGCACTTCTGCACCGCCGCCTCGACGAGCGCCTTCAGCTCCTCTGCGCCCATCTGGGCGGGGAGCCAGCCCTGGAGGATGCGGAGCTCCGCCTCCTCCTTCTCCGCCAGGTCGTCCCGATGGCCGGCCCTGTACTGCTCGACCGAGTCCTTGCGGCGCTTGATCTCCGTGGAGATCGCCGCGAGGACTCCCGCGTCGTCGAGCGGCTTCATCAGCTCGATCTCGCGGTACTTCACGGCGCTCTTCAGCATGCGGATGACGCTCAGCTTCAGAGCGTCCTTCTCCCGCATCGCCGCCTTGAGCTCCTGATCGAGCTGTTCCTTGAACGACACGGGCGCCTCCGGACGGCTACCAGGTCTTGCGGGCCTTCTTCATCGCGCGCTTCTTGGCGGCGATGGCCTTCTTCTTCTTCTTCACCGAAGGCTTCTCGTAGTGCTCGCGCTTGCGAACCTCGGAGAGGATGCCCGCCTTCTCGACCGACTTCTTGAACCGCTTCATGGCGTTCTCGAAGGACTCGCCATCCTTGACACGAACTCCGGTCATTCGTTCCTCGTGCTTTCTCGATTGGGTCCGAGATGGACGCCGAAAACGCGAAGAACCGGGAACCCTGGGTGCCCGGCTCTTCTAGCGGCTGAACGTGGGTTGATACGGGAAAAGCGCTTGGACTGTCAAGGGGTTTAGGCCCCTGATCCCGCCGTCACGCCTTCTTCGGCGCGTGGCGCTGCTCCAGGACGTTCCAGACCTCGGTCGGCGTCACGTCGACGGAGGCGAGCAGCACGAGCAGGTGGTAGACGAGGTCGGCCGCCTCCTGCGCGAGGTGATCCTTCGAGTCGCGCGCCGCCATCAGCCCCTGGTGCGCCTCGTTCACCTCGTAGGCTTCCTCGATGATCTTCTTCCGGATCTTGGGGGGGTTCGAGAGGAGCTTTCGGGTGTAGCTCCCGGCCTGCTCGTCGTCCGCCTTGCGGGACTCGATCGTGGCCCAGAGCTGCGCGAGGAACCGCTCGTCTGCCATGTCTTGATCTCCTCTCGCTGCGCGAAGCAGCTGCGTGTGCCCAGGTGGCACGCGGCCCCCTTCTGGCGGACGATGTAGAGCACGGCGTCGCCGTCACAGTCCAGCGAGACCGACAGGACGTGCTGCACGTGGCCGCTCGTGTCCCCCTTCACCCATAGCTGTCCGCGGCTGCGCGACCAGTAGGTGCCGCGCCCCGTGAGGAACGTGTGGACGAGCGCCTCGCGGTTCGCCCACGCGAGCATCAGGACGCCGCCCTCCTCGTCCTGCGCGATCACCGGCACCAGCCCGCGGTCGTCGAAGCGGACCCGGTCGGCGAAGGCATTCCCACGGGCCGCGAGGGCATCGGGGGTCGGCTTCGAGGGCTTCTTCACGGCCTCACCTCGATCCCCTGCGCGCGGCAGAAGGCCTTGGCCTCCTGCACGGTGTGCTTGCCGTCGTGGAAGATCGACGCCGCCAGGGCCGCGTCGGCGAACTTCAGCCCCTCGGCGAGGTGCTCTAGCGTCCCGACGCCGCCCGAGGCGATGACCGGGATCGTGACCGCGCCGCAGACCTTCTCGAGCAGCTCGAGATCGTACCCGGCCTGCGTCCCGTCGCGGTCCATGCTCGTCAGCAGGAGCTCGCCCGCGCCCCGCCGCGCGACCTCGATCGCCCAGGCGATCCCCTCGACGCCGGTCGGCTTCGAGCCGCCCGCGACGTAGACCTCCCACTCCTGGGGCTTCCCTGGCTCGCGAGGCCGGCGCTTCACGTCGATCGCGACGACGAGCGCCTGCGCCCCGGCGATGGCCGAGAGCCGATCCACGAGCGACGGCTCCTTCACGGCGGACGAGTTGACGCTCACCTTGTCGGCGCCGGCGTGCAGCAGCGCGACGAAGTCCGCCTCGCTCCGGACGCCGCCCCCCACCGTGAGCGGCGCGAACACGCGCGCGGCGGTGCGGGTCACGAGGTCGATGAGCGTGCCGCGGTTCTCCAGGGTAGCGGCGATGTCGAGGTAGGTCACCTCGTCCGCGCCCTGCTCGTCGTAGCGGGCCGCCGCCTCGACGGGGTCGCCCGCGTCGCGCAGGTTCTGGAACTTGATCCCCTTCACGACCCGTCCGTTCTTCACGTCGAGGCAGGGGATGATGCGCTTGGCCGGCATGGGTCCCCTACTCCTTCGCCAGCTTCACCGCGTCCGCGAGCCGGAGCCGTCCTTCGTAGATCGCCTTCCCGACGATGACGCCGGCGATCCCGGCCGCCTTGCAGCGCTTCACGTCGTCCAGGCTCGCGACGCCGCCGGAGGCCACCACCTCGACCCCCGCCTCCTGCTGGATGGCGGCCGCGCCAGCCGCGTCGACGCCGCTGAACATCCCGTCGCGCGCGACGTCGGTGTACTCGACGAGCGACACGCCCACCGCCTTGACGCGGCGCGCGACCTCGACGGCCTTGAGCCCGGTCCCCTCGACCCAGCCTGCCACGGCCACCTCGCCGTCCTTGGCGTCGATCCCGCAACGGACCTGGCCGGGGAACTTCTCGCAGGCCTGCTTGACGAGGTCGAGCCGCTCGACGGCGGCGGTGCCGAGCACGACGAAGCTCACCCCCAGCTTCAGGACCCTCTCGATGTCTGCGAGCGTCCGGAGCCCCCCTCCCAGCTCGACCTCGATCCCCGGGACGCGGCAGATCGCGCCGATCGAGTCGAGGTTGACCGGCCAGCCTTCGCGCGCGCCGTCGAGGTCGACGACGTGGAGCAGCTTCGCGCCAGCGAACTTGAAGTTCTCCGCCTGCTCGGCCGGACGGCGCGAGTAGACCTTCTTGGTGGCGAAGTCGCCCTTCTCGAGGCGGACCACCTCACCGCCCATGAGATCGATGGCAGGGATGACGAGCATTCAGACTCCCACGAAGCGCTGGAGCAGCCCCAGACCGACCCGCTGGCTCTTCTCAGGGTGGAACTGGACCGCGAAGAGGTTCCCCTGCGCGAGCGCGGCGCAGTAGGTGCGACCGTGATCGGTGACGAGCTGGACGCCGGGCGCCTCCGCCGGCGCGGCGTAGGAGTGGGCGAAGTAGAGCCACGCCCCGTCCATGGGCGCGAAGAGCGGGTGGAGCGGCGCGGCGGCGCGCACCTGGCACCAGCCGATGTTGGGGAGCTTCACGCCCTCGGGCAGCCGCCGGATGACGCCCGGGACGATCCCGAGCCCCCGCGCGCCCCCCGCCTCCTCCCCTGACTCGAAGAGGACCTGGAGCCCCACGCAGATGCCGAGCACCGGCGCGCCTCGGGTGATGGCCTCACGCAGCGCCGCCTCGACACCGCTCCTGCGCATCGCCTCCGCGCAGACCGGCATGGAGCCCTGCCCGGGCACCACCACGCGGTCCGCCTTCCGGACGGCGTCCGGGTCACGGGTGACGACCACCTCCGCGCCGACCTCGCGGAGAGCGTTCTCGACCGAGCGGAGGTTCCCGGCGCCGTAGTCCACCAGCGCGACCGTCCCCGGCGACGACACTAGAGCGTCCCCTTCGTGGACGGGAGCGCGGTCCCTTCCTTCACGGTCGCCGCCCGGAGCGCGCGCGCCGTCGCCTTGAAGATCGCCTCGACGACGTGATGGAGGTTGCGGCCGTAGCGGACGTTGACGTGGATGCAGATCCGCGCGTGGTTCACGAGCGCCTGGAAGAACTCCTGCGCGAGGTCCACGTCGAAGGTGCCGATGAACTTCTTGCCCGCGGGGAGCGCCGCGTTCCAGGTCAGGTGCGGCCGGCCGGAGAGGTCCACCACCGCCTCGACCAGCGCCTCGTCGAGCGGCACGACGGCGTGGCCGTAGCGGGCCAGGCCAGCCTTGTCGCCGAGCGCGGAGCGCAGCACCTCGCCGAGCGCGATCCCGACGTCCTCGACCGTGTGGTGCGCGTCCACCTGCAGGTCGCCCACGGCCTTCACCGTGAGCGTCATGCCGCCGTGGCGCGCGATCTGGTCGAGCATGTGGTCGAAGAAGGGGACGCCGGTCGAGATCGAGGCCTCGCCGGGGAAGAGCCCCAGCTCCACGTCGATGTCGGTCTCGCGCGTCTTGCGCTTCAGCGCCTTCTTCGCGCCCGGCCTCTTCATCGGCGACCTCCCTTCCGCTTGGTGGATCGCGGCGGGGCCGCCCTCGCCTTGTCGACGCGCACCTTCACCGCGCGCCAGTGCCCCTCGAGCCCCTCGGCCGTCGCGAGCGCCTCGACGGCTGGCGCGACGGCGGCGAGCGCCCTCGGCGAGAGGTCGAGCACGCTCATCCGGCGCCTGAACGTGACGACGGAGAGGGGCGAGGCGAAGCGCGCCGTGCCGGCGGTCGGCAGGACGTGGCTCGGGCCGGCGAGGTAGTCCCCCACCGCCTCGGGCGTCGAGTTGCCGACGAAGACGGCGCCCGCGCTCGTGATCTTCGGGACGAGCCTCTCCGCCCCCGCCACGTGGAGCGCGAGGTGCTCGGCCGCGAACTCGTTGGTGAGCTTCAGCGCCTCCGCGCGATCCTTCGCGACGACGAGGGCGCCACGGTCGCGGAGCGACGCGCCCGCGATCTCGCGCCGCGGCAGGTCGGCCAGCTGGCGCTCCACCGCGGCGAGGGTCGCCTCGGCCAGCTTCGCGGAGGGCGTGACCAGCACCGAGACGGCGCGGACGTCGTGCTCCGCCTGCGCGATGAGATCGCTCGCCACCTCCTCCGCGTCGGCGGAGGCGTCGGCCAGGACCAGGATCTCGCTCGGCCCCGCGATCATGTCGATGTCGACCTGGCCGAAGACGAGCCGCTTCGCCGCGGCGACGTAGGCGTTGCCGGGACCGCAGATCTTGTCGACCGCGGGCACCGTCGCGGTGCCGTAGGCGAGGGCCGCCACCGCCTGCGCGCCGCCGATCTTGAAGAGCGCCTTCACCTTCGAGACGTGGCAGGCGGCGAGCGTCCAGAGGTCGATCGCGCCCGTCCCCTGCACCGCCGGGGTGCAGACGAAGATCTCCCTCACCCCGGCGACGCGCGCGGGGATGGCGGTCATGAGGACCGACGACGGGTAGCGGGCCGTCCCGCCCGGCGCGTAGAGCCCGACGCGCGCGAGCGGCCGGACGACCTGCGCGAGCGTCGCGCCGACGGCGTCGCGGAACCGCGGCACCTCGG
>JBAVTL010000623.1:0-4317 GCA_049696175.1 Anaeromyxobacteraceae bacterium | reverse complement strand
CTCCACCTGGGTCTGCATAGGGCCCAGGAGAGCAACCTCCGTGCCGCGCGGGGGCGCGCCTGTTCAGTGGCAACTCACGAGGACGGCCAGCCCGACCGTGCGCGCGGCGGACCGTGCGGCCGCCTGGCGCTCGGGCAATTTCGAACCCCTCCGCCACGGAGTGGCACCAACGGCGGGGACCACATGACCATTCACGACGCCACCAGCGCCGCCGACTCGCCACCGCGCCGCTTCATCCAGGTCTTCACGGACGGCTGGACCCATCCCACCCTCGAGACATTCCTGGAGCACTTCCTCCCGTGGATGCACGAGGACGTGCGCGGCTCGATGCCGATGGAGCCCCTCGCCGTGGGCCACGAGGGCTTCCGCGAACAGTTCCGGCGCGTGTTCGCCCTCTTCCCTGACCTGCGCGGCACCGTGATCCGGGCGGCGGTGGACGGGGACGTCCTCCTCGTCGACGCGGAGCTCACGGCCACGCTCGGCGGCAAGCCGTTCTCCTGGACCGCCAGCGACCGGTTCACCTTCCGCGGGGAGAAGGTGGCGGCTCGGACGACCTCGTTCAACCCCCTGCCCCTGCTGCTCGCCGTCGCCACCCGGCCGCGCGCCTGGGGCGTCTGGTGGCGATCCGGAGTTGGACCGCCGCCACGGCGCGTTCGCGGCTGAGGAGGGCTAGGCCCGGGCTCGCCGACCCCCAGCGGGCCGGCGAGTGGGCGCCCGCGAGCTACTGCTTGATCAGCTCGACTTCCAGCTCGACGTTGACGTCGTTGCCGACGACCGCACCGCCTCCCTCCAGCACCGCCGACCACGCGACGCCGAAGGCCTTCCGCTCGATCTTCGTCGTCGCCGAGACGCCGCGACGGAGCTTGCCGTAGGGGTCCTTCACCTCCGCGGTCGGGCCCGTCACCTTGAGGACCGCCGGCTTCGTCGTGCCGCGGATCGTCAGGTCACCGGTCACCTTGAGCCCGTCCTTGCCCGCCTTCTCGACCTTCGTGGACTTGAAGGTGATCGTAGGGTGGTTCGCGACGTCGAAGAAGTCGGCCGACCTGAGGTGCTCGTCGCGCTTCGGCTCGCGGGTGTCGATCCCGGCGACGTCGATCGTCGCCTCCACCTTCGACTTCGTGACGTCCTTCTCGTCGAGCGTGAGCGTCCCCTCCACCTTCCCGAGCTCACCTCTTACGTTGCTGATGATCATGTGCCGGACGGTGAAGCTGGCGTGGGTGTGGGCCGGGTCGATGCTCCAGGTGCTCGACTGAGCGGCGGCGAGCGCGGGCACGAGGGCCAGCGCGAGGGCGACGGAACGTACGATGGACTTCATGGTGATCTCCTTTGTCGTCGAGCCGGCGTGACCGCCGGACCGTCCTACGCGTGGAGCGCGAAGCTCCGCATGCTCAGGCTGCCGTAGCTGAACCCCTCGTGGACCACCTCGGGCGCGTCCCCCGGCGCGCGCGCCCCCACCGCCACCAGGAGCGGGTCGAAGTGCTCGGTGGTCGGGTGCGCCCGGGCGGCGCGTGGCGCCTCCGCCTTCCAGCGCGCGAGCCCCGCGACGTCGAGCCCGGCCACGCGGGCCGCAACCCAGCCGTCGAACTCAGCCGCCCAGCCCGGGGGCCCGCGGTCCTTGTCGTCGAAGGCGACCTCGCCGAGGTTGTGCACCGCCCCGCCGCTCGCGAGGAGGAGGATCCCCTCGTCCCGGAGCGGCGCGAGCGCCGCGCCGAAGCGAATGAGGTCGGCGGGGAGCGCGACCGGCAGCGAGACCTGGACCACCGGCACCTCCGCGAGCGGCCAGCCGTGCAGCAGCGGCGACCACGCGCCGTGGTCGAGCCCGCGCGCCGGGTCCACCGCGGCGTCGACACCGGCGCGCTGGAGCCGCTCCACGACCCGCACCGCCAGCGCTGGATCGCCGGGCGCCGGGTACTGGATCCGGTAGAGGGGGTCGGGGAAGCCGTAGAAGTCGTGGATCGTCTCGGGCGCTGGCGAGGAGGTCACGGCGACCACGCCCGCGGTGACCCAGTGCGCGGAGACGGCGACGATCGCGAGCGGCCTCGGCTGCGCGCGCGCGAAGCGTGAGACCGACTGCGTCCAGTCGTCGAGCTCCAGCGCCTCGGTGGGCGAGCCGTGTGAGACGAAGAGGACGGGGGCACGGCGCATGGCGGTGACCCACGATCTAAGGCGCGTCGGAGCGTTTGCAACCTCGTGGGAGGGACCCCGTGGGGGCTGACGGCCGTTCCGCGCTACAACTTGAGCGTGGCCACGCAGCTCCAGCGCGAACCAGGCGATGGCCCGCTCCAGCGGCTCCTCCGCCGATCCGTCACGATCCCGGCCTTCCTCCTCGGGTTGGTGACCTGGGCGGCGCTGCTCCCGCTCACCCTCCCCCTGGCGCTCGCGCTCGACCTGACCTTCCGCAGGCGGCTCGCCGCGACCCGCTTCGTCGGCGCGGTCCTCGTCTACCTGGTCTTCGAGCTGATCGGAGTGGTCGCCGTGGGCGCGCTGGCCATCACCCGGCGAGGCTCCCTCGCGCCTCTCTACGCGCTGGAGGCGGCGTGGGCGGACGCGCTCCTGCGCGCGCTCCTCTGGCTCTTCGGCATGAGCCTCTCCGTCGAAGGGCTGGACGCGCTCAGTCCCGGACCGGTCCTGATCATCGGGAACCACGTCAGCGTCGCCGACGCGCTCCTCCCGGCGGCCCTCGCGTCGGCGCGTCGCGGCGTGCGGCTGCGGTACGTCGCCAAGCGCGAGCTCCTCTGGGACCCGGCCGTCGATCTCGGCTGCCACATCCTGCCCAACGTCTTCGTCCGCCGGGGCTCGGCCGACACGCCGGGGGACCTCGCGCGCGTGCGGACGCTCCTCGACGGGATCGGACCGGGAGACGCGGTGGTCCTCTTCCCCGAGGGGACGCGCTTCACCGAGGCGAAGCGGGCCGCGCTGCTCGCGAAGCGCGAGGCGGTGGGTCCTCGCGAGCACCTCGACCGCGATCGGCGCCTCCGCAGCCTCCTGCCCCCGCACACCGGCGGGCTGCTCACGCTCCTCGACGCCGAGGCCGGCGCCGACGTCGTCGTGATGGCGCACACGGGGCTGGAGGGGCTGGTCCGGCTCACCGACCTCTGGAGCGGCCGCCTCCTCGGCCGCACGCTCCGGGTCGCCTTCTGGCGCGTGGCTGCGTCGTCGCTCCCGGCTGGGCACGACGCGCGGATCGGCTGGATCTACTCCCAGTGGGAGCTGCTCGACGAGTGGGTGTCGCGCCACCGGGTGCGGTAGTGCGGTAGAACAGCCCCGATGGCACGCTACGTTGGGATCGACATCGGCGCCGAGACGGTCAAGCTCGTCGAGGCGACTCGCGAGGGGAGCGACGGTGGGCTCTCGATCGTCCGCCGGCAGGTGGTCGATCACGGGAAGGAGCCCGCCGCCAAGCTGGTGGAGCTGCTGCGCGCCTGGGACTGGGACGGCGTCGACGCGGCCGCGGTGACGGGGCGGCTCGGCCGGATCGCCGCCCTGCCGCGCCTCCCGGTGAAGCAGGCGCAGCTGGCCGGCCACCGGCTCCTCTTCGGCGACGAGCCGGCGACGATCGTGAACGTCGGGAGCCGGGGCTTCTCGGTCCTGGAGCTCCACGCCAACCGGCCGGCGGTTCATCGCGAGAACTCCCGCTGCGCCCAGGGGACCGGCAACTTCCTGCGGCAGCTGGTGGACCGCTTCGGGCTCTCCGTGGAGGAGGCCGCGCGGCTCGCCGACGGCGTGCCGGACCCCACCCCGCTCTCCGGCCGCTGTCCGGTCATCCTCAAGACCGACATGACCCACCTCGCCAACAAGGGCGAGCCGCCAGACCGGATCCTGGCCGGGCTGCTCGACGCCATCGCCGAGAACGTCGAGGCGCTGGTGAAGCCCCTGCGCTGTCCGCCGCGGGTCCTCTTCACGGGCGGCGTGGCCCGCTCCCGCCGCGTGCGCGAGCACCTGCGCGCCTTCTGCGCCCGCAACGGGATGACGCTGCTCGACGCCGAGCCGGAGGACACGCTCTTCCTGGAGGCCGCGGGGTGCGCCGTCCACGCGGCGGCCAAGGGCGGCCATCCTCCCGGCATCGACCAGCTCCTCCACGCGGCCCCCGAGGCGCGGCTCGAGCTGCTCCCTCCACTCTCGTCCGCGCTGCAGCGCGTGCGGCGGCTCGAGGCGCCTCCGCCCGCTCCGGCGACGGGTGAACCTCGCGCCGTCCTGCTCGGGCTGGACATCGGCTCCACCGGGGCGAAGGCGGTCGCGATCGACGCCGCGACCGGCGCGCAGCGCTGGGAGGCGTGGCGCCGGACCGGTGGAGACCCCGTCGGCGCGGCGCAGGCG
>JBAVTL010000622.1:0-6049 GCA_049696175.1 Anaeromyxobacteraceae bacterium | reverse complement strand
CCCGTGACGAGCACGTCGCCGGCGCCCGGGCGCAGCCCGTGGCGCTCGAGCGCCAGGAGCGCGAGCATCGCCGTGTACCCCGCCGTCCCGATGGCGGCCGCCTGCCGCGTCGAGATCGCGGCTGCGAGCGGGACCAGCCACTCCCCCTTCACGCGCGCCCGCTCGGTGAGTCCGCCGAAGACGGTCTCGCCGATCCCGAAGCCGTTCAGGACGACCCTGTCGCCCGCCCGGAAGCCGGGGTGCGCGCTCTCCTCGACGACGCCGGCGAGGTCGATCCCGGGGATCATGGGGAACTTGCGGACGACCGGGGAGCGGCCGGTGATGGCCAGCGCGTCCTTGTAGTTGAGCGTCGACCACTCGACGCGGACGGTGACGTCGCCCACCGGGAGCCGATCGTCGTCGAGCTGCGCGAGCCGCACCTGCTGGCCCGCGTCGTTCTTCTCGATGAGGAGTGCACGGAACATGGGGGGCTCCATTCAGCGCGAAACCGGGTGGGGTCAGGCGCCGGCGGCGAGGCGCGCCAGCTCCGCGCCGCGCGCGAGCGCCTGCTCGTTCACGGGGACGAGGTGCCGGCGGTGCGGCGGCAGGACGCTCGCGAGCGCCTTCACGATGGCCGCGGGCGAGACGACGGGCCTGCGGGCGAGGTACGCGCCGAGGAGCACGACGTTGGCGACCTGCTTGGACGAGAGCCGCTGAGCCTCGGCGACGCCGTCGATCCCGAGGATCTCGACGTCGCGCCGCGTGGGGGGCACGGTCACCGTCGAGCGCTCGTAGAGCAGCAGCCCGTCCGGGCGCACCGCCGCCTCGAACTTCTCCATCGACGGCTGGTTCAGGACGACGGCGGCGTCGAAGCGCGTGACGATCGGGGAGCTGATGCGCTCGCCCGAGACGATGACGATGCAGTTGGCGGTCCCGCCGCGCATCTCGGGGCCGTAGGAGGGCATCCAGCTCACCTCCTTGCCCTCGTTCATCGCCGCGTACGCGATCAGCTGCCCCATCGAGAGGGCCCCCTGGCCGCCGAAGCCCGCGATGACGATCTCCTCCGTGCCGCTCATGGTGTCGAACGCTCCCTCACGGCGCCGGGACCTTGAGGTCGCCGAGCGGATAAAGCTTCAGCAGGTGGTCCTCGACCCACGCGTTGGCGTCGCGCGGCGTCTTCTTCCAGCCCGACGGACAGCCGGAGACGATCTCGATGAAGCAGGTGCCGCGCCCCTCCGCCTGGAGCTGGAACGAGCGCTCGATCGCCTTCTGCAGCCTGCGCGCGGCGGCGACGGTGTGGACCGCCTGGCGGGTGACGTAGCAGGTGCCGGGCAGCGCGGCGACGAGGTCGGTGATCCGGAGCGGGTGGCCCCCCGTGGCCGGCTCGCGGCCGTAGGGCGTGGTGGTGGTCTTCATCCCGAGCGGCGTCGTGGGGGCCATCTGGCCGCCGGTCATCCCGTAGATCGCGTTGTTCACGAAGAGCATCAGGATGTTGTCGCCGCGGTTGGCGACGTGGATCGTCTCGCTCGTCCCGATGGCCGCGAGATCCCCGTCCCCCTGGTACGAGAAGACCATCCGATCCGGGAGGACGCGCTTCACGCCCGCCGCCGCCGCGCTGGCGCGCCCGTGGGCGGCCTGCTGCATGTCGACGTCCAGGTACTCGTACATGAAGACGGCGCAGCCGACCGGGGCGACGCCGACGGTGGTGGACTGGATCCCCAGCGCGTCGATCGCCTGCGCCAGCGCGCGGTGGATCACGCCGTGGCCGCAGCCAGGGCAGTAGTGGGTCGGGGTCTCCACGAGCGAGCTGGGCCGCTCGAAGACGACCTCCATGCCTTCCGGTGGCTGGGTGCGCTCCATCGACTCTCCTCAGGCCCCGGCGCGGGAGCCGAGCCGGGCGGCCAGCTCCTCGAGCTTCGCCAGCACGTCGTCGGGGCTCGGGACCATCCCGCCCATCCGCCCGGTGAACTCCACCGGCCGCCGTCCATCCACGGCGAGCCGCACGTCCTCGACCATCTGGCCGGCGTTCAGCTCCACGGTGAGGAAGGCCTGCACGGTCCCGGCTGCGCGCGAGATCGCCAGCGCCGGGAACGGGAAGAGCGTGATGGGGCGGATGAGCCCGACCCTGAGCCCCTTCTCACGCGCCAGGTCCATCGCCTTCTGGCAGATGCGGGCCGAGAGGCCGAACGCGACCAGCGCCAGCTCGGCGTCCTCCATCCCGAGCTGCTCGCAGCGCTGCTCGGTCTCGCGGATCTTCCGGTACTTCTCCTGGAGCACCAGGTTCTGCCGCTCCATCCGCTCGGGCTGGATGAAGACCGAGTGGATCACGTTGCGGGCGCGCTCCTTCGGCTTGCCGACCGTCGCCCACGGCGGCGTCTCGTGCGCGAGGCTGCCGGGAGGGGGGAGGACGACCTTCTCCATCATCTGCCCGAGGGCGCCGTCCGACAGGATCATCGCCGGGGTCCGGTAGCGCTCGGTGAGCTGGAAGCCCAGGAAGACGTGATCGACGAGCTCCTGGACGGAGGAGGGCGCGAGGACGATGAGCCGGTAGTCGCCGTGGCCGCCCCCCCTCACCGCCTGGTGGTAGTCAGCCTGCGCCGGCTGGATCGTCCCGAGCCCCGGGCCTCCACGCTGGACGTTCACCACCAGCGCGGGGAGCTGCGCGCAGGCCATGTACGACAGCCCCTCCTGCATGAGGCTGATGCCGGGGCTGGAGGAGCTGGTCATCACGCGGGCCCCCGCACCGGAGGCACCGAAGACCATGTTGATGGCGGCGATCTCGCTCTCCGCCTGGAGCACCACCGTCCCGGCGTGCTCGCGAGCGTGGAGCGCGAGGTACTCGAGCACCTCGGACTGGGGCGTGATGGGGTAGCCGAAGTAGGCCTGCATCCCAGCGCGCAGCGCCGCCTCCGCGAGCGCCTCGTTCCCCTTCATCAGCACGACTTCGCCTGTGGAGTTGGACGTCATGGGTTGGGTACGCGAGAGGGCGTCGTTCCGTGTGCCGGGGGTCTTCACGGGTCGTCAGGCCGCGCGGGGCTTCCGCACGGCGCGGAAGACGGTGATCGCCGCGTCCGGGCAGACGAGGGCGCAGGCGGAGCAGCCGGTGCAGCCTTCCTTCGCGAGGACGGCGAAGCGGTAGCCGCGGGCGTTGAAGTCCGCGGACAGGGCGAGGCACTCAGGTGGACAAGCTGCCACACAGAGCTCACAGCCCTTGCAAAGTTCGGATGCAACCCTGACGTCTCCCTGGGCCATTTCCACCTGTCCGCTTGCTGGGGATCAAAGAAAAGCACGGGTTCGCCCGCGGTGCCACGGGATTGAGTGAGCCCGGAGTGCATTTTCTGGAAACGCCCGCTGACCGTCTGACGCCATGCGGCAATCGCCAGGGGCACGTTCCAGGAGCGACCCGTGACCGTGTGGACGGATGGAAATGGCCACCCTAAGATGAATATTCCCGCCCCGTCGTGGCGTGGCGGCCGGCAAAGTCGCCGTCCGAACAACCGAAGGAAGCGTGCTGGATGGCTACAGGTACGGTGAAGTGGTTCAATGACGCGAAGGGCTTCGGTTTCATCACTCAGGATGGTGGTGGAGAGGACGTCTTCGTCCATCACACCGCCATCGTCGCCGAGGGCTTCCGGACGCTCAAGGAAGGCCAGAAGGTGGAGTTCGAGGTCAAGAAGGGGCCGAAGGGGCTCCAGGCTGCCAACGTGAAGGGCGCCTAGAGAGCGCTCGCGCGCTTCACCGAATGGGGGGCTCGGCTGGATCGCCGGGCCCCTCGCCTTTTGGCGGCGCGCGGCTACTTCCGCGGCGGCTTGCGGACCGCCGGGCGCGGACTGCCAGCGCCGTGGGGCTCCATGTGACCGTCGCCACGCCGGGCGGCGGGGGAGGGCCGGGCGCCCGGGGGAGGGCCGCGCCAGGGATCGATCCGGATCCCGGGCGCGCGAGGATCTGGCTTCGCCGCCGCCTGCTGGAAGGCTTCGGCGACGCCGCGCGCCACCTCGAAGCGGGTCTGGCGCTCCTCGACGACGATCTTGCCGATCTCGTCGCGCGTGACGCCGCCGCGGCGGCAGATCACCGGGAGGACCCACTTCGGATCGGCGTCCTTCTCGCGCCCGATGCTGATCCGGAACCAGACGCAGTCCTTCGGGGGCCCGGTGCGGGCTGCGCGAGGACCGCGCGCGGTGGGGACCTGGCGCGAGGCGGTGGCGGTCTCTGGCAGCTCCTCCGGGGATGGGAGGCGCGTCCGCTCCAGCCGGACGAGGGCGGCGGCGACGACCGTCGCGTCGCGCCCTTCGAGGAGGCGGCGGGCCGCGGCCAGCTCGTCCTCCGACGACTCGATGGCCATGGCGTCGATGCGGGCTGCGAGCCGCTCGTCGTCGCACGCGCGGATCTCCTCGGGGGTGGGGACGGGCGTCCACTCGACGGCCGCGCCGATCTCCTTGAGCATCCGCTCGACCTTGAGCCGCTCGCTCGGCGAGGCGAGCAGCACGGCGAGCCCCTTCTTGCCGGCGCGCCCGGTGCGGCCGCTCCGGTGCTGCAGGGCCTGGGGATCGCGCGGCGGATCCCCGTGCAGGACCAGCTCGATCCCGGGGAGGTCGAGGCCGCGGGCGGCGACGTCCGTGGCGACGAGCACCCGGGCGCGTCCGTCGCGGAGCTCCTTGAGCGCGCGGGTCCGCTCCCCCTGCGTCAGCTCGCCGGAGATGGCGACCGCCGCGAAGCCCCGCTCCGAGAGGCTGGAGGAGGTGTGGTGGGCCGCCTCGCGCGTGCCGCGGAAGACGAGGGCGCTCTCGGGCTCGAGCCGCCGGAGCACGTTCACGATCGCGTGCTCGCGCTCGCTCGCCGAGACCACGTGCGCGCGCCACGCGATGTCCTCGTGCGCCTGCCTGGGGTTGGTGGCGGCGACGCGGACCGGGTCGCGCGTGTACTTCTTCGACAGCTCGACGATCGGCTTGGGGAGGGTCGCCGAGAAGAGGATCGTCCGGCGCTCCGGAGGGGCGGCGGCGAGGATCGCCTCCAGCTCGTCCCGGAACCCCATGTCGAGCATCTCGTCCGCCTCGTCGAGCACGAGCGCGCGCACCTGCGAGAGGTCCAGCGAGCGGCGCCGGTGGTGATCGAGGAGCCGGCCGGGCGTCCCGACCACGACGTGGGGACCTTCGGAGAGGGAGCGCGCCTCACGCCGGGCGTCCATGCCGCCGACGCAGGCGACGACCTTCCCCCCCGCCTCGGCGAGGAGCCAGGAGAGCTCGCGCTGGACCTGGATCGCCAGCTCGCGGGTGGGGGCGACGACGAGCGCCAGCGGCGCGCCGGCGCGGCCGAAGGCAGTCTCGGCGCCGAGCAGGGACTCGGCGAGCACGAGGCCGAAGGCGACCGTCTTGCCGGAGCCGGTGCGGGAGGAGACGAGCAGGTCGCGGCCGCGCAGCGCCTCCGCGAGGACCGCGGACTGGACCGGCGTGGGCTGCTCGTAACCGTGGAGGGCGAGGGCGCGTGCGAGAGAGGGGTGCGCGCCAAGGGACAGGAAGGGCACGGCCCGGTTGTAGCAGACCGGCGAGGGAAGCGGGACCTACATGAAGGGGAGGGCGGACGCGGGGCTGCGCAGCCCCGCGGTAGCCGTGAGGTCCCCTCCGCTCCGGGGCGGGGGGACCCGCCATCGCCCCTGCACCTTGGCGCCGGGGAATAGGGGCCGTTATAGGAGCGGGATGCCCGTTCGCCGCTCCGCTACCCTGATCGCCTCCGCCCTCACCCTCGCTCTCTCGCCGCTGGCCGCGGGCGCCGACCCGGCCACGGGGTGCCACTGCTTCCGCGATCGGACCTTCGAGCCGGCGCGCCCGGGCGCGGCCGATCCCTACGTCCTCGCCACGACCCGCAGCTCCCTGCTCTCGGCGGCCTACGGCGTGCCGAAGACGGAGCTGGTCGGGGCGGTGATGACGGGGACGGCGCCAGAGGAGCTCTGGATCGCCCACTGGTCCGCGGCGCGCACGAGGCGGACGGCGGCCACGCTGCTCGACGCCCGCAAGGTGAAGGGGTCCTGGAAGGCGGCGCTCGCCGGCGCGGGCTCGCTGGGCGGAGCGTTCGA
>JBAVTL010000621.1:0-7544 GCA_049696175.1 Anaeromyxobacteraceae bacterium | reverse complement strand
GCCCCGAGGCTCGACGAGTGCTCCGCAAGTCAACCTCCCCTCTCCCCCACCGGGGGAGAGGGCCAGGGTGAGGGGGCGCCACGGCTACGCGGGCATCAGCTTCGAGATCCGGAGCAGGAGAGCAGGTTGTAGGCGCGGCGACGAGGTGAGCGGCGAGCTGCGTGCGCGCCTGCCCTCTGAATCGGGTCTTCCAGAAGCTCGCGACGGTCTTCGTCCAGCCGAAGATCTCCTCGACGCGTTTCCTGATCCGCTGGCTGACCTCGTAGCCGGAGTGGCGAACCGTGCGGCCGTCCACTGCGGAGCGCCGGCGCTGGTCCCGGGTCTGCGCGACGTGAGGCATGATTCCCCGCTCGCGGCAAGCAGCGACGAAGTCGATCAGGAGGCCCTCGCGGCCACGGAGTCCGTCGCTATCGCGATTCTCGACGAGGTCGAACGCCTCACCGCGATCCGTCCCAAGCCAACCATCGGCAACTCGCGACGCCGCGATCGCCTTGCTCCCTCACCCTAGCCCTCTCCCTCGATGAGGGAGAGGGGACGGTTCCAAGGGAGCCCCCGCGTTTCTAAACCGCCTGCTAGAGCCGCGCGCTGATCAGCGCGTCGAACTCGCGATCGAGCAGCGCCGGGTCACCCAGGTTCAGCTCCACGAGGCGGCGCAGGTGCGCCATGCTCTCGAGGTCGATCTCCTGGCGCCGAACGCCGACGCGTCCAGGCTCCACGTGCGCCATCTCGCCGATCATGCGGATGCTGGCGTCACTCGGCTCGAGCCGGATGTGGAGCGAGCAGGGCTGGCCGCTCCGGCCGGTGAAGCCCTGCGGGACCTGGAGCAGCGCGCCGTTCAGCGAGACGTCGATGACGTCCACGGCGATCCGCTCGGAGCCGAGCACGAGCTCGGCGGGGCGGTGAAACTGGATCCGGGAGAACCTGCGTCGGTTGTCGTTCGGCCCCTGCGTCACGGTTCACCTCGCGTCCACGAATCTTCCGCCGGGGGGCGGCCGAACGCAACCACTCGGCCCAAACCAGGAGGGCGCTGCTAGGATGCCGGGAGTGCCGCACCATGGAGCCAGCGTGAGCGCCGACACCGAGCAGAGGGAGTCTGGTGCGGTGAAGCGGATGCGGGCCATCCGCAACATCGGCATCATGGCCCACATCGACGCGGGGAAGACGACGCTCACCGAGCGGCTCCTCTTCGCGGCGGGCAAGACGCACAAGATGGGCGAGGTCCACGACGGGGACACCGTCATGGACTGGATGGAGCTGGAGCGGGAGCGCGGGATCACCATAACCTCCGCGGTGACCAGCTTCGAGTGGCGGGGGCACGAGCTCCACCTCATCGACACCCCCGGCCACGTCGACTTCACCGTCGAGGTGGAGCGGAGCCTGCGCGTGCTCGACGGCGCCGTCGCCGTCTTCGACGCCGTGAACGGCGTGGAGCCGCAGAGCGAGACGGTCTGGCGGCAGGCCGACCGCTACCGCGTCCCACGCATCGCGCTCGCCAACAAGATGGACCGGGTCGGCGCCGACTTCGAGGCCACGCTCGCGTCGATGCGAAGGCACTTCCCGGACCACCGGATCGCCGCGCTCCACCGCCCCATCGGCGCTGAGGGGGCCTTCGAGGGCTTCGAGGATCTCGTCGGGCGGCGGCGCCACCGCTTCCCGGATCCCGAGGATCTCCGCGCCTTCACGACCGAGGAGGGGCTCTCTCCCGCCGCGGAGGCGGATCGGCGTGCGCTGCTGGAGGTGCTGGCGGACGTGGACGAGCGTGCCGGCGACGCCTTCCTCGGCGACCGCGACCTGGACGAGCCGTCGCTGGTGGCCGCCATCCGCCGCGCCACCCTCTCCGGCCGCTTCGTGCCGCTCCTCTGCGGCTCGGCGCTCCGGAACAAGGGAGTGCCGCAGGTCCTCGACGCCATCTGCGCCTACCTCCCGTCTCCGCTCGATCTCCCGCCGCCCGTCGGCGTGAACCCGAAGACGGGGGCCGAGGAGTCGCGCGCTCCGGACGACCACTCGCCGCTCCTCGCCCTCGCCTTCAAGATCTCGCTGCTCGACGAGCAGCGGCGCTTCGTCTTCCTGCGCGTCTACTCGGGGCGCGTGGCGGAGGGCGACGACGTCTGGAACGCGACGCTGGGCAAGCCGGAGAAGGTCGCGCGCGTCCTGCTGATGCACGCCGCCCACAAGCAGCGCGTCCCCTCCCTCGGCGCGGGCCAGATCTTCGCGGTCATGGGGCTCCGCGAGACGCGCACCGGCGACACGCTCACCTCCCCTGGCCACCCGCTCGTGCTGGAGCGGATCTCCGACTACGCGCCGGTCGTCTCCCAGGCGATCGAGGCCTCCTCGATGCGCGACCGGGAGCAGCTGCTCGAGGCGCTCGCGCGCGTCGCCGACGAGGACCCGAGCTTCCACTCGGGCGAGGATCCGGAGACGGGCCAGCTCATCATCTCCGGGATGGGGGAGCTGCACCTGGAGATCGTGGCGGAGCGGCTGCGGCGCGAGTTCAAGCTCGAGGTCCGCACCGGCGAGCCGCGGGTCCTGATGCGCGAGACGCTCACCGCCGCCGCCGACGCCGAGGCGGTCTTCGAGCGCAAGGTGGACGGCAACGAGATCTTCGGCCAGGCGGCCGTCCGGGTCGCGCCCCTCCCGCGCGGCGCGGGGTTCCGGTTCTCGATCGCCCCTGAGGCGGCGGCCCTCCCCTTCCTCCGCGAGGAGGTCCGGCACCAGATCGCCGACGGCGCCCGGGAGGCGGCCGACTCCGGCGTGCTGCAGGGCTTCCCGCTCCAGGACGTCGAGGTGACGCTCACCGGCGCGACGTGGCGCGATGGGAGCTCGAAGCCCTTCGCCTACAAGGTGGCGACCGCCGACGCGGTCCGGGCGGCGGCGGCGCGCGCGAAGCCCGTGCTGCTCGAGCCGATCATGAAGCTGGAGCTCAACCTCCCGAACGAGCACCTCGGCGGGGTCATAGGCGCCATCGACGCCCGCGAGGGGACGATCCTGGACGTCGCCGAGCGCGGCGCCGCGCTCAAGATCATCCGGGCGGAGGCGCCGCTGAGGCGGCTCTTCGGCCTCGCGACCGAGCTGCGCTCCCTCACGCAGGGGCGCGCGCTCTTCACGATGGAGTTCGGGAGGTACGACGTGGGGTGATCGAATGCCCCCTCACCCTGCCCTCTCCCCCGGGAGGGGAGAGGGAAGCACCCTGGCGACCGCCCGCTTGAAGCCCGGCGCCGAGCGCTCGATCACCTTCTCGTCCACGCAGAAGGTGAGCCGGAAGTAGCCGGGCATCCCGAAGCCGCGGCCGGGCACCGCGAGGATGTTCTCCTCCAGCAGGAGGTTCACGAAGGCCTGGTCGTCGCCACCCGGGGCCTTCGGGAAGAAGTAGAAGGCCCCCTTCGGCAGGTAGAACTCGATGCCGGCCCCCGTCAGCGCGGCGGCCATCGCCTTGCGCCGCCGGTCGTAGACGCCGACGTCCACGCTCGCGTCGATGAGCGCCTCGACGAGCTGCTGACCGACCACCGGGGCGTTCACGAAGCCGAGCGTCCGGTTGGTCATCGTCAGCGCGTCGATGAGCACCTGCACGTCGGGCATCGCCGGGCTCGCGACGACGTAGCCGACCCGCTCGCCGGCGAGCGAGAGGCTCTTGGAGAACGAGCCGATCACCACCGCGAACGGGGAGACCGGGAGGACGGGCGGGACCACGGCGCCGTCGTAGGCGAGCGCGCGGTACGGCTCGTCGGAGACGAGGAAGACGGGGCGCTCGCGCCCGGCGTTCACCCTCGCCAGCAGGTCGCCGATCGCCCGCAGGGTTGCCGCGTCGTAGATGCAGCCGGTTGGGTTGTTTGGCGAGTCGATGAGGAGCGCGCGCGTGCGCGGGCCGATGGCCGCCTCCAGCGCCGCGAGGTCTGGCGCGAAGTCCGGCCCCTTCGAAGAGACCGCCTTGAGCGTGGCGCCGAAGTGGCCGGCGTAGGCGCCGTACTCCACGAAGTACGGGGCGACGCAGAGCACCTCGTCACCCGCCTCCAGGACGGCGCGAAAGAAGGTGACGAGCCCGCCGGCCGCGCCGCAGGTGAGCAGGAGGTGGCGCGCCTCGACGGGAGCCTGCTGCTCGCGCGCGAGCTTCTTCGCGAGCGCCGCGCGGACCGACGGCAGGCCGGCGTTGGGGCAGTACCCGAGCCCCATGGGCTGCACGGCGCGCTCGGCGATCGCCTTCATCGCCTGCGCGACCGCGCCCGGCGGCGGGAGGTCCGGGTTGCCGAGGCTGAAGTCGCAGACGTTCTCGGCGCCGACGCGCGCCTTCAGCTCGAGGCCGGCGTCGAACATGCGCCGGATCCAGGAGGCGCCCTCCATCTGCTTGCGGATCTCGGGGGTGACGATTTGCATGACCCACCTATTGGAAAGGGTGAGGGATGTGCCCCCTCACCCCGCCCTCTCCCCGGGTGGGGGAGAGGAAGTTCTCTCTCTGGACGTCCCCTCTCCCTCACTGAGGGAGAGGGATAGGGTGAGGGAGACCACCCTCACCCCTGCCGATCACAGCCCGATCTTCTTGAAGAAGTCGTTCCCCTTGTCATCCACGAGGATGAACGCGGGGAAGTTCTCGACCTCGATCTTCCAGACCGCCTCCATGCCGAGCTCGGGGAAGTCGAGGACCTCGACCTTCTTGATGTTCTCCTCGGCGAGGACCGCGGCGGGGCCGCCGATCGAGCCGAGGTAGAAGCCGCCCCACTTCTTGCACGCGTCGGTGACCTGCTGGCTCCGGTTCCCCTTCGCGATCATCACCATCGAGCCGCCCTTCGACTGGAGCAGGTCGACGTACGAGTCCATGCGGCCGGCGGTGGTCGGGCCGAAGGAGCCGGACGCCTTCCCGGGCGGCGTCTTGGCCGGGCCGGCGTAGTAGATGGGGTGCTTCGTCAGGTACTCGGGGATGGGCTTCCCCGCGTCGAGGATCTCCTTGAACTTCGCGTGGGCGATGTCGCGCCCGACGATGATCGTGCCGTTGAGCAGCAGCGGCGTCGAGACCGGGTGCCTGGACAGCTCGGCCAGGATCTCCTTCATCGGCCTGTTGAGATCGACCTTCACGCCGACCTCGTGCTTCCCCTTCTTGAACTGCTCGGGGATGAGCCGGCTCGGGTTGTGGTCGAGCTCCTCGAGGAAGATCCCGTCCTTCGTGATCTTGGCCTTCACGTTCCGGTCGGCCGAGCAGGAGACCGCCATGCCGACGGGGCAGGAGGCGCCGTGGCGCGGGAGCCGCACCACCCGGATGTCATGGGCGAAGTACTTGCCGCCGAACTGCGCGCCGATCCCGAGCTTGTAGGCCTTCTCGAGGAGGACCTTCTCCAGCTCCACGTCGCGGAACGCCTGCCCGTGCTCGTTGCCCTTCGTCGGCAGCTCGTCCAGGTAGCGGGCCGACGCGAGCTTCACCGTCTTCATGCAGGCGTCGGCCGAGGTGCCGCCGATGACGATGGCGATGTGGTACGGCGGGCACGCGGCGGTGCCGAGGTACTTCATCTTGTCGACGAGGAACTTCTCGAGCTTCTCCGGGGTGAGGAGCGCCTTCGTCTCCTGGTAGAGGCTCGTCTTGTTGGCGGAGCCGCCGCCCTTCGCGATGAAGAGGAACTTGTAGGCCGCCCCCTCGGTCGCGTAGAGGTCGATCTGCGCCGGCAGGTTGGTGCCGGTGTTCTTCTCCTCGTACATGTCGAGGGCGACGGTCTGGGAGTAGCGGAGGTTCTCCTTGGTGTACGTCGCGTAGACGCCCTTCGAGAGCCACTCCTCGTCGTTCGCGCCCGTCCAGACCTGCTGCCCCTTCTTCCCGACGATCGTCGCCGTGCCGGTGTCCTGGCAGATCGGCAGCTCGCCGCGGGCGGCGATCTCGGCGTTCTTGAGGAACGCGAGCGCCACGCCCTTGTCGTTCTGCGAGGACTCGGGATCGGCGAGGATCTTCGCGACCTGCTCGTTGTGGGACGGGCGGAGGAAGAACGAGACCTCGCGCATCGCCTCACGGGCCAGCTTCTCGAGGGCCGCCGGCTCGATCTTCAGGATCTCCTTGCCGTCGAACTGCGCGACCGAGACCCCCTCCTTCCCGAGGCTCCGGTACTGCGTCGAGTCCTTACCGAGCGGGAACGGGTCCTGGTACTGGAACGTGGGGGTCGCCATGGCTGCGCATCTCCTGTTGGACGAAAGGGTTCGGAAATGGGGCGGTTCGGAGGCGCAAGGAAACCACAGCGCCCGGACGGTGTCGACGGACGAAATCGCGCGGAGCTAGAATGCCCGCCCATGGCGAAACCGAAGATCGACGACGTCGTGAAGGGCAAGGGGCCGGAGGCCGTCCGCGGCAAGACGGTCGAGGTCCATTACACCGGCTGGCTCACCGACGGTAAGCAGTTCGACTCGTCCGTCGGAGGGCCGCCGTTCTCCTTCCGGCTGGGCGCAGGCGAGGTGATCGAGGGCTGGGACCGCGGCGTGGCCGGCATGCGGGTCGGCGGCAAGCGGAAGCTCACCCTCCCCCCCGAGCTGGCGTACGGTGGCGCCGGCGCGCCGCCGGACATCCCGCCCAACTCCACGCTGCTCTTCGAGGTCGAGTTGCTGGCGGTGTACTGAGAGAGTGAGAAGCTTTCCCTCTCCCCCACTGGGGGAGAGGGTCAGGGTGAGGGGGCGGCGCCGCGTGCCGTCCTGGCTCCTCAGCCCCTGGCCTTCAGGAAGAAGACGATCCCGCCGGCGATGGCGAACACGCCGGACGTCACGTACGCCGCGCCCGCCAGCATCGCCTTGGTGCCCACGAGCACACCGCCGTTGGTCCGCATCTCGCGACGCATGAAGCCGTCGCGCACGCCCAGCCACGTTGACGCCGCGCCTCCGAGGACGAGCACGGCGACGATGGCGGCGTGGAGCGGGTTGCTGGAGTCGAGGAGCGGCTCCACCTAGGCCCCCTTCTCCGCCGCGATCCGCTCGAGGACCGCGACCAGCAGCGTCCAGAAGGTGGCGACCGAGGGCACGCTCACGCGCTCGTCGGGGGTGTGCGCGTCGGTGATCGTCGGGCCGAAGGAGACCATCTCCATCGCCGGGTACTTCTCGCCGATGATCCCGCACTCGAGCCCGGCGTGGAGCGCGCGGACCGCCATCGCCTTCCCGAGCCGCTCGGCATGGACGGCGCGCACGAGCGCGACGAGCCCCGCGCCAGGCTCGGGTTTCCAGCCGGGGTAGCCGCCCTGCAGCTCCGTGGAGAAGCCGGCCAGCGCGCAGGCAGCGCCGATCCGCTCGACGAGCGCCCGGCGCGAAGTGTCGACGGAGCTCCGCGTGAGGAAGCAGAGCCGGGCGAGGTTGCCCTGCGTCTCGGCGACCCCGAGGTTGGTGGAGGTCTGGACGAGCCCCGGCAGCTCCGGGCTCAGCTCCTCGACCCCGTGCGGTGCCGTGGCCAGGAGCCCCGCGACCACGAACGCGTCGTCCGCTGCCATCGGGGCGCCGTCCGCCGCCGGCTCCACCGCGTACGAGATCCCCGGATCGAGCTGGCCGAACGCCGCGCGCCGCTCGGCCGCGAGCCGCGCCACGTCGGCCTCGAGCGC
>JBAVTL010000620.1:0-13964 GCA_049696175.1 Anaeromyxobacteraceae bacterium | reverse complement strand
CGCTGCCGACGGGCGTCGAGATGATCATGCCGGGCGACAACATCTCGGTGGAGGTGGAGCTGATCACCCCCATCGCGATGGAGAAGGAGCTGCGCTTCGCGATTCGCGAGGGTGGCCGCACGGTTGGCGCGGGCGTCGTTGCCGAGGTCATTCAGTAAGAAGGAAGTGAGCCATGGCTGGCAATCGCACGATCATTACGCTCGAGTGCACCGCTTGCAAGGAGCGGAACTACTCGACGACCAAGAACAAGAAGAAGACGCAGGAGAAGCTCAACCGGTCCAAGTACTGCCCCAGGTGCCGCAAGCACCAGCAGCACAAGGAGACGAAGTAGTCCCGGTGGGCGAACCAGGTTAGGCCAGTAGCTCCAACGGCAGAGCAGCGGTCTCCAAAACCGCGGGTTGGGGGTTCGAATCCCTCCTGGCCTGCCACTACACCGAAGGGCCGAAAAGAGTCATGAACGACGCAGGCGGGGTAGAGCAGCCCAAGCGTTACGTCGCGATCTTCTACGTCCTCGCGGCGGTCGCCTTCGGCTTCTTCCTCGAGCGGGTGGTCGCGCTCGCGTTCTCCTACGCGCGAGTCAACGACTTCCAGGTGTTCGGCGAGGGCTGGAGCCTTTCGACGGTCATCGGCTTCGCTGTCGCGGCGGTCGTCGCCGTGGTGGTGTGGCGCATCCCGAAGACCCAGGCCGCCTCGCTCGAGGTGGCGCTGGAGCTCCGGCGAGTCACGTGGCCGACGTTGCGCGAGACGAGGGCCGCCACAGTCGCGGTCATCGCAGCGAGCTTCGTGGCCGCGATCATCCTGGGCGGCTTCGACGCCGCCTGGGCCTGGTTGAGCAGCCTCGTCTACCGCGCGAACTGAGGCTGGCGGCCGGGCAGAGGGAGCCGGGGCGGTGGGGGCCGCTCACTCGGCTCCTTCGGCGTTGTAGAGGAACGGGCCGGGCAGGGCGGGACGGCGGCGGAACTGGAGATTGGCATGGCGAAGAAGTGGTACGTCGTCCACACGTACTCGGGCTTCGAGAACAAGGTCAAGAAGTCGCTTGAGGAGCGCATCCGCCAGGAGTCCGTCGAGGACTTCTTCGGCGAGACGCTGATCCCCATGGAGGTCGTCCAGGAGATGGTCAAGGGGGAGAAGAAGACCTCGAAGAGGAAGTTCTTCCCCGGCTACATCCTGGTCAACATGGAGATGACCGACGCGACCTGGCACCTCGTCAAGGGGACGCCCAAGGTCACGGGCTTCGTCGGCAGCGCGAAGAACCCGCGCGACGTGCCGTCGATCACCGACGCAGAGGTCCAGCGCCTGACGACCCAGATCTCCGAGGGCTCGCTCAAGCCGAAGCCCAAGGTGCAGTTCGAGGAGGGGGATCAGGTCCGCGTCGTCGACGGCCCGTTCTCCAACTTCAACGGCACCGTCGAGGAGGTCAAGCCGGACAAGGGCAAGGTCCGCGTCCTCGTCTCGATCTTCGGGCGTGCGACCCCCGTCGAGCTCGACTTCATGCAGGTGGAGAAGACGTAGCGATGCAGTGAACGGAAGCGTGGAAGAGCGGCTGCTCGTCAAACCACGCAGGGCCGGAACGTAGGCCCGGAAGGAAGTCATGAAGAAGATCACCGGTCAGATCAAGCTGCAGCTCCCCGCCGGAAAGGCCAACCCCGCGCCCCCCGTGGGCCCGGCGCTCGGCCAGCACGGCGTGAACATCATGGAGTTCTGCAAGCAGTTCAACGCAGCGACGCAGGCGCAGGCGAAGGAGGCCCTGATCATCCCGTGCATCATCACGGTGTACCAGGACCGCTCCTTCACCTTCATCCTCAAGACGCCGCCGGCGTCGATCCTCCTCAAGAAGGCCGCCAAGCTCCACACCGAGAAGAAGAAGGGCTCGGGGGCGCACAAGCCGGGCAAGGAGAAGGTCGGCCAGATCACCAGGAAGCAGCTCGAGGAGATCGCGAAGCTCAAGATGACGGACATGACGGCGGGCAGCGTCGATGCCGCGATGAACACCATCGCCGGCACCGCCAGGTCCATGGGCATCGAGATCGTCGGCTGACCGGGAAGAGGACATAGACATGACTATCGGAAAGAAGTTCAAGGCGGCCTCCTCCAAGGTCGATCGCAACAAGCGGTACAAGCTCGACGACGCGCTCAAGCTCATCAAGGAGACCGCGACCAAGAAGTTCGACGAGACGGTGGACGCCGCCATCAACCTCGGCGTCGATCCCAAGCACGCGGATCAGGTCGTCCGCGGCGCCGTCGTCCTCCCGCACGGGATGGGCAAGGCCGTGAAGGTCGCCGTCTTCGCCAAGGGCGACAAGGCGCGCGAGGCGCAGGAGGCCGGGGCCGACATCGTCGGCGCCGAGGACCTCGCCGAGAAGATCCAGGGCGGCTTCATGGACTTCGACAAGGTGATCGCGTCGCCCGACATGATGGGCGTCGTCGGCCGCCTCGGCAAGGTGCTCGGGCCCCGCGGCCTGATGCCGAACCCGAAGGTCGGGACGGTGACGGCGGACGTCGCGAAGGCCGTCAAGGAGCAGAAGGCCGGCAAGGTCGAGTTCCGCGTCGAGAAGGCCGGGATCGTCCACGTCCCCTTCGGGAAGGCCTCGTTCGAGCCCCAGAAGCTGAAGGACAACTTCGGCGTCATCATGGAGCTCATCTTCAAGGCGAAGCCCCAGACCGCGAAGGGCGTCTACGTGAAGAACGTGACGGTCTCCTGCACCATGGGGCCCGGCATCAAGGTCGATCTCGCCGAGCTCGCGTCGGCCCACGAGTAGGGCCAAGCGTCTTTTGAGGTGCCCCGCCGGATGTCCCGGCGGGGGTTTCTGGTCCAAGACAGCGGGTCTGGCAGCGCCCGGGTGCGAGAGGTCGTAGGGCGAGGCTGGCGAAGCGGGACGAGGTCGTCCCTGCCCGCCGAGACGGGAACGCGGAAGAGTTGCAGCGTCCCCTGCTTGGCCAGGGGGTTTTCGTACCGGCCGTCCGGCTCGGTTCGAGGCCCAAACGAAACCAGCCGGCGCGAAGGCGCCGGCGGTCGGGAAGGTGGTGAGAACTCACTTGAATCGGACGGAAAAAGAACAGGTCATCTCCGAGCTCCACGACAAGATGGCGAAGGTCAAGATCGCCATCGTCGCTGAGCCCAAGGGACTAGACGTCGCGACGGTCAACGATCTCCGGAAGAAGCTCCGGGACTCGAAGATCGAGTATCGCGTCATCAAGAACACCCTTGCCGCGCTTGCCGCCAAGGGCACGCCGGTCGAGAAGGTCGCCGACAAGTTCGTCGGCCCCACCGCCATCGTCATGTCGTACGACGATGTCATCGCTCCAGCGAAGGTCCTCGCGGCCTTCATGAAGGATCGCGAGAACTTCAAGATTCGCACGGCGGTGGTAGAGGGCAACGTCGTCGACGCGCAGGGCATCGCAGCCCTCGCGAAGATGCCGGGGCTCCTGGAGCTCCGCGGCCAGATCGCGAACATGATCGCGCAGCCGGCCACGAAGCTCGTCCGCATGATCACGGCACCCGGGCAGCAGCTCGCCCAGGTGATCGCGGCTCGGCGGGACCAACTCGAGAAGGCTCAGTAACGGTACGTAAACCAGGCTGCGCCGGAAGGCGTAGCCTCAACGCTTTGGGCGGCGGCGACGCCGCCCGGATAAGAGACAAGGAAGAAGGACATGGCCGATCTCAATGCCATCGTGGAGCAGCTCTCGGGCCTCACCGTCATGGAGGCCGCTGGGCTGGTCAAGCAGCTCGAGGAGAAGTGGGGCGTCAGCGCCGCCGCAGCGCCGGTGATGATGGCCGCCGCGGGTGGGGCGGCCGCCGCCGCCGTCGAGGAGAAGACGGAGTTCAACGTCGTCCTCGTCGACGCCGGCGCCAACAAGATCAACGTGATCAAGGAAGTTCGCGCGATCACGGGCCTCGGCCTCAAGGAGGCCAAGGACCTGGTCGAGGGAGCCCCCAAGGAGGTCAAGGCGGGCGTTCCGAAGGCCGAGGCGGACGAGCTCAAGAAGAAGCTCGAGGCCGCTGGCGCCAAGGTCGAGATCAAGTAGTGGCTTCGGGACGGCGGGGCGGGCTGGTGCCCGCTCCGCCGGGCCCGCGGTGACTGGACGGACGCGCGGGATGCCCCGGGAGCACCGGGGGAGCGCGCGCCGAAAGACGCCGGCAAACAGTTGCTGGCGATAGTCGCAGCGTCGGCCGGCCGTTCGCCGGCTCGACCCGTTTCAAGCGGTAATCGATGAAAAGAGGACCGATCGCGATGGCGACGACGATTCAGAACAACTTCCGCGTCCGCAGGAACTTCGGCAAGATCAACAAGATCGCCGAGATCCCCAACCTGATCGCCATCCAGAAGAGTTCCTACGACAAGTTCCTGCAGGCCGACGTCGCGCCCGAGAAGCGCGACGACACCGGCCTCCAGGGCGTCTTCAAGTCCGTCTTCCCGATCAAGGACTTCAACGAGACGAGCTCCCTGGAGTTCGTCAGCTACCACCTCGAGAAGCCGAAGTACGACGTGGACGAGTGCCACCAGCGTGGCATGACGTTCTCCGCGCCGATCAAGGTCGTCGTGCGGCTCGTCGTCTGGGACAAGGACGAGGAGACCGGCGCCCAGTCGATCCGCGACGTCAAGGAGCAGGAGGTCTACTTCGGCGAGATCCCGCTCATGACCGAGAACGGGACCTTCATCATCAACGGGACGGAGCGCGTCGTCGTCTCGCAGCTCCACCGCTCGCCGGGCGCCTTCTTCGATCACGACAAGGGCAAGAGCCACGCCTCCGGCAAGCTGCTCTACAACGCCCGCGTCATCCCGTACCGCGGCTCCTGGCTCGACTTCGAGTACGACCACAAGGACGTGCTCTACGTCCGCATCGACCGCCGCCGGAAGCTGCCGGCGACCGTCCTGCTGCGCGCGCTCGGCGGCATCCCCGACACGGCCAAGAAGAGCCCGATCGACTTCCGCGGCACCGCGGAGGAGATCCTCAAGTACTACTACGACGTCGAGACGCTCCGCATCGAGGGCAAGGGGAAGTACGAGCGGGACGTGATCCCGGAGCTCCTCAAGGGTCAGCGCGCGACGCGGGACATCCGCGATCCCAAGACCAACGAGGTGATCGTCAAGAAGAACCGGAAGTACACCGAGAGCGCGATCAAGAAGCTCCAGGCCGCGAAGCTCAAGAGCCTCCCGGTCGAGCCGGAGGAGGTCTACACCAAGTACTCCGCCGAGGACGTCGTCGACGAGACGACCGGCGAGGTGCTGCTCGAGGTGAACGAGCAGGTGACCGAGGAGAAGATCGAGGAGCTCCGCAAGCGCAACATCGCCGAGTTCCGGGTCCTCTTCATCGACAACCTGAACGTGCTGCCGTCGCTCCGCGACACGCTCATGCAGGACAAGATCGCCAACCCCGAGGAGGCGATCATGGAGATCTACCGGCGGCTCCGGCCCGGTGATCCCCCGACGCCGGAGACGGCGACGAACCTGTTCCTCAACCTCTTCTTCAACCCGGAGCGGTACGACCTGTCCAAGGTCGGCCGGCTCAAGCTCAACTTCAAGTTCGGCATCGAGGAGCCGCTGGAGAACTCGGTCCTCTGCAAGAAGGACATCCTCGAGGTCGTCCGGTTCCTCATCGACCTCAAGAACGGGCAGCCGAACAAGGACGTCGACGACATCGACCACCTCGGCAACCGGCGCGTGCGCGCGGTCGGCGAGCTACTCGAGAACCAGTACCGCATCGGCCTCGTCCGCATGGAGCGCGCGATCAAGGAGCGCATGAGCCTCCAGGAGATCGAGACGCTCATGCCTCACGATCTCATCAACGCCAAGCCGGTCACGGCGGTCATCAAGGAGTTCTTCGGGTCGTCGCAGCTGAGCCAGTTCATGGATCAGACGAACCCGCTCTCCGAGGTGACCCACAAGCGCCGCCTCTCCGCCCTCGGGCCTGGAGGGCTCACCCGTGAGCGCGCGGGCTTCGAGGTCCGCGACGTCCACTCGACCCACTACGGCCGCATCTGCCCGATCGAGACGCCGGAAGGGCCGAACATCGGCCTCATCGCGTCGCTCTCGACCTACGCGCGCGTCAACGAGTACGGCTTCGTCGAGACCCCCTACCGGAAGGTCGAGAAGGGGCGGGTGACCGACGAGGTCTCCTTCTACTCGGCGCTCGAGGAGGAGAAGCACATCATCGCGCAGGCCAACGCGTCGGTGGACAAGCGCGGGACCTTCCTCGACCACTCGGTCTCCTGCCGCAAGGGGGGCGAGTACATCTACGCGAGGCCCGAGGACGTCGACCTGATGGACGTGAGCCCGAACCAGCTGGTCTCGGTCGCCGCGTCGCTCGTCCCGTTCCTCGAGAACGACGACGCGAACCGCGCCCTCATGGGCTCCAACATGCAGCGCCAGGCGGTGCCGCTCCTCAGGACCCAGGCGCCGCTCGTCGGCACGGGGATCGAGGCGATCGTCGCGCGCGACTCGGGCGTGACCGTCGTGGCGAAGCGTGACGGCGTCGTCCAGTCGGTGGACGCCGGGCGCATCGTGGTGAAGGCCGACGTGGCGACCTCGACGACCGACGTCGCCAACGAGGTCGACATCTACAACCTCATCAAGTACCAGCGCTCGAACCAGAACACCTGCATCAACCAGAAGCCCATCGTGAAGCCGGGCGACCGGGTCAAGAAGGGCGAGGTGATCGGCGACGGGCCCGCCACCGAGATGGGCGAGCTCGCCCTCGGCCAGAACGTGGTCGTCGCGTTCATGCCGTGGCAGGGCTACAACTTCGAGGACTCGATCCTCCTCTCCGAGCGGTTCCTCAAGGAGGACATCTTCACGTCGGTGCACATCGAGGAGTTCGAGTGCGTCGCGCGTGACACGAAGCTGGGCAAGGAGGAGATCACCCGGGACATCCCGAACGTCGGCGAGGAGGCCCTCAAGGACCTCGACGAGTCGGGCATCATCCGGATCGGCGCCGAGGTGAAGCCGGGCGACATCCTCGTCGGCAAGATCACCCCGAAGGGCGAGACGCAGCTGTCCCCGGAGGAGAAGCTCCTCCGCGCCATCTTCGGCGAGAAGGCCGGCGACGTCCGCGACAGCTCCCTGCGCGTCCCCCCGGGCGTCTCGGGCACCGTCATCAACGCCAAGGTCTTCAGCCGCAAGGGCGTCGAGAAGGACGAGCGCGCCAAGACGATCGAGGAGACCGAGGAGGCCCGCCTCCTCAAGGACCAGAACGACGAGATCCGGATCATCCAGGAGTCGGCGTACCAGAAGATCCGGCGGCTGCTCATCGGCAAGACCGTCGAGGGGCGGCTCGTCGACGACCAGGGGACGCAGCTCATCAAGAAGGGTGACGAGGTCAACGACGCGCTCCTCGATCAGGTCCCGCAGCGGTACTGGGGCGAGATCCAGGTGGAGGGCGACGTCTCGGACCTCGTCCGGAAGATCGTCGAGAACTTCGAGGAGCAGCGCGAGCTGGTGAAGCTGCTGTTCGGTGAGAAGATCGGCCGCCTCAAGAAGGGCGACGAGCTGCCGCCGGGCGTCATCAAGATGGTGAAGGTCTACGTCGCCATCAAGCGCAAGCTGGCCGTCGGCGACAAGATGGCCGGCCGCCACGGCAACAAGGGCGTCGTCTCGCGGATCCTCCCCGAGGAGGACCTGCCGTACCTCGAGGACGGCACCCCCGTGGACATCGTCCTCAACCCGCTCGGCGTGCCGTCGCGCATGAACGTCGGGCAGATCCTCGAGACCCACCTCGGCTGGGCGGCGCGGAACGTCGGCCTCCAGCTCCAGGCGATGCTCGAGAAGAACTTCGGCCCGGCCGAGCTGAAGAAGAAGCTGAAGAAGGTCTTCGACGGCGAGGAGGGGCCCGCGAGCGCCCACCTGGTCGAGCTCATCGAGGACCTCCCCGATCGCGAGGTCCCCAAGCTGGTCGGGAAGCTCAAGCGCGGCATCCACGTCGCCACGCCGGTGTTCGACGGCGCGCGCGAGGACGAGATGCGCACGCTGATGAAGGAGGGGAACGCGACGCTCCAGTCGGTCCTCTTCGACGGCCGCACCGGCGATCCGTTCGACCAGGACGTCACGGTCGGCGTCATGTACATGCTGAAGCTGCACCACCTCGTCGACGAGAAGATCCACGCCCGGTCCATCGGGCCGTACTCCCTCGTCACGCAGCAGCCGCTCGGCGGCAAGGCGCAGTTCGGTGGCCAGCGGCTCGGAGAGATGGAGGTCTGGGCGATGGAGGCCTACGGCGCGGCCTACACGCTGCAGGAGTTCCTCACCGTCAAGTCCGACGACGTGGTCGGGCGCACGCGGATGTACGAGGCGATCGTGAAGGGCGAGAACACGCTCGAGGCGGGCCTGCCCGAGTCGTTCAACGTCCTCATCAAGGAGATGCAGAGCCTCGCGCTCGACGTCGAGCTGCTCGAGTCCCCCGAGGCGCTGGCTGCACGCGAGGCCGCTGAGGCCCAGGCCGCGTCGTCCGACCCGCTCGCGCTCAGGCCGAGCCCCACCGGCGAGAAGAAGAGCGTCTAGCCTGCGCCCAGCGCCCGTCCGTCATCGAATCTTCGCCAGGGAGTGCTTGTGAAGGACATCTTCAATTTCTTCGAGAAGCCGAAGGACCCGCTGTCTTTCTCCGCGATCCGCATCTCGCTCGCGAGCCCGGACAAGATCCGGCAGTGGTCGCATGGCGAGGTGAAGAAGCCGGAGACCATCAACTACCGGACCTTCAAGCCGGAGCGCGACGGCCTGTTCTGCGCCAAGATCTTCGGCCCCGTGAAGGACTACGAGTGCAACTGCGGCAAGTACAAGCGCATGAAGCACCGCGGGGTGGTCTGCGAGAAGTGCGGCGTCGAGGTCATCCAGTCCAAGGTGCGGCGCGAGCGGCTCGGGCACATCACGCTCGCGACCCCGGTCGCGCACATCTGGTTCCTCAAGTCCCTCCCGTCGCGCATCGGGAACCTGCTGGACATCACGCTGAAGGACCTCGAGAAGGTCCTCTACTGTGAGAGCTACATCGTCATCGACTCGAAGGACCCGTCGCTCGTGCGGGGCGAGCTCCTGACCGAGGAGCGCTACCAGAAGGCGCTCGAAGAGCACGGCGCCGACTCCTTCTACGCGGCGATGGGCGGCGAGGCCGTCCTCGAGCTGCTCAGGCGGATCGGGCCGGCCGACACCAAGTACGGCGAGGGCTGCCCGGGGCTCGCGGAGGAGCTCCGCGCCGACATGCGCGAGGCGACCAGCGACGCGAAGCGGAAGAAGTACGCGAAGCGGCTGAAGGTCGTCGAGGCGTTCGTCGAGTCGGGCAACAAGCCCGACTGGATGATGCTCGAGGTCATCCCGGTCATCCCGCCCGACCTGCGCCCGCTCGTCCCGCTGGACGGCGGCCGGTTCGCGACGTCGGACCTGAACGACCTCTACCGGCGCGTGATCAACCGCAACAACCGGCTCAAGCGGCTCCAGGAGCTGAACGCCCCGGACATCATCATCCGGAACGAGAAGCGGATGCTGCAGGAGGCCGTCGACGCGCTGTTCGACAACGGCCGCCGCGGCAAGACGATCACCGGGCCCAACAAGCGCCCGCTGAAGTCGCTCTCCGACATGCTGAAGGGCAAGCAGGGCCGGTTCCGCCAGAACCTGCTCGGCAAGCGCGTCGACTACTCGGGCCTCTCGGTCATCGTCGTCGGCCCGGAGCTCAAGCTGCACCAGTGCGGCCTGCCGAAGATCATGGCGCTCGAGCTCTTCAAGCCCTTCATCTACAACAAGCTCGAGGAGCGGGGCTTCGTCACCACCATCAAGAGCGCGAAGAAGATGGTGGAGAAGGAGCGCCCCGAGGTCTGGGACATCCTGGACGAGGTCATCCGCGAGCACCCGGTGATGCTGAACCGCGCGCCGACCCTCCACCGCCTCGGCATCCAGGCGTTCGAGCCGGTGCTGATCGAGGGCAAGGCGATCCAGCTCCACCCGCTCGTCTGCACGGCGTTCAACGCCGACTTCGACGGCGATCAGATGGCGGTCCACGTCCCGCTCTCCATCGAGGCCCAGATGGAGGCCCGCGTGCTCATGATGAGCACGAACAACATCCTCTCGCCGGCGCACGGCAAGCCGATCATCGTCCCGTCGCAGGACATCGTCCTCGGCATGTACTACCTCACCCGTGAGCGCGCGTTCGCGAAGGGGGAGGGGAAGATCTTCGCGAGCCCGGAGGAGGCGCGCGCCGCCTACGATCAGGGCGAGGTCGACCTGCAGTCCAAGGTCACCGTCCGGATCGAGGGGAAGCGCTACGAGACGACCGTCGGGCGCGTCCTGCTCTTCGACATCGTCCCGCGGCGGCTCACCTTCGACGCGATCAACAAGGTGATGGACAAGAAGCAGCTCCAGAACCTGATCGACATGACCTACCGTGCGTCGGGCGAGAAGGAGACGGTCCTCCTCGCGGACCGCATCCGGAGCCTCGGCTACACGCACGCGACCAAGGCCGGCATCTCGATCGCGCTCGACAACATGATCATCCCGCGCGCCAAGGCGGTGATGCTGGAGAAGGCGACCAAGGAGGTCGACGACATCCAGGCCCAGTACACCGAGGGGCTCATCACCGACGGCGAGCGCTACAACAAGGTGATCGACATCTGGGCGCAGGCCACGGAGGAGGTGGCCAAGGAGATGATGGCGGAGATCTCGACCGAGACCGCCGTCGGGCTGAACAAGGACGGCAAGCGCGAGGAGCGCAAGCAGCCGGCGTTCAACCCCATCTTCGTCATGGCGGACTCCGGCGCCCGCGGTTCGGCGCAGCAGATCCGCCAGCTCGCCGGGATGCGCGGCCTCATGGCCAAGCCGTCTGGCGAGATCATCGAGACGCCGATCACCGCGAACTTCCGCGAGGGGTTGAACGTCCTTCAGTACTTCATCTCGACCCACGGCGCCCGCAAGGGGCTCGCCGACACGGCCCTCAAGACCGCGAACTCCGGCTACCTGACCCGGCGCCTCGTCGACGTGGCGCAGGACGCCATCGTCGCCGAGTTCGACTGCGGCGCGATGGACGGCATCGAGATGGGGTCGCTGGTCGAGGGCGGCGAGATCATCGAGGCGATGGGTGAGCGCATCCTCGGGCGCGTCGCGCTCGAGGACATCGTGGACCCGTTCACGGGCGCGGCGGTCGTCAAGGCGAACGAGGAGATCGACGAGGCGAAGGTCAAGCTCGTCGACGCGGTGGGCATCGACCGGGTCCGGATCCGGTCCGTGCTGACCTGCCAGGCCCGGCGCGGCATCTGCGTCGAGTGCTATGGCCGCGATCTCGCGCGCGGGCGCAAGGTGTCCGTCGGCGAGGCGGTGGGCGTCATCGCCGCCCAGTCGATCGGCGAGCCGGGAACCCAGCTGACGATGCGGACGTTCCACATCGGCGGCGCGGCGTCGCGGCGGGCGGAGCAGTCGACCGTCGAGAACCGCAACCCCGGCATCGTGAAGCTCCACAACCTGAGCCTCGCGAAGAAGAAGGACGGCACGCTCATCGTGATGAACCGCAACGGCGAGATCGTCCTCACCGACGATCAGGGCCGTGAGCGTGAGCGCTACGGGCTCGTCTACGGCGCCAAGCTGCTGGTCAAGGACGGCCAGAAGATCGACGCGAACGTCCTCATGGCGGAGTGGGACCCGTACGCCATGCCGATCATCACCGAGGTCGCTGGGCGCGCGAAGTTCGGCGACCTGATCGACGGCGTGACGATGAGCGAGCAGGTGGACGAGATCACCGGCCTCGCGCGCAAGGCGGTCATCGCCTCCAAGGATCCGGACGCGCGGCCGCGCATCTCGATCAAGGACGAGGAGGGGCACACCCGCCGGCTCGGCAACTCCGAGGCGGAGGCGCGGTACATGCTCCCCGAGGGCGCCATCCTGGTCGTCAACGACGGCGACGAGCTGGACGCCGGCGACGTGCTGGCGAAGATGCCGCGCGAGACGACCAAGACCAAGGACATCACCGGCGGTCTCCCTCGCGTGGCCGAGCTCTTCGAGGCCCGCAAGCCGAAGGAGCACGCCGTCATCGCCGAGATCGACGGCGCGGTCTCGTTCGGCAAGGACACCAAGGGCAAGCGCAAGGTGGTCGTCACCCCCGAGGTGGACGGGAAGCAGCGCCCCGACCTCTCGAAGGAGTACCTCATCGGCAAGGGGCGCCACATCAGCGTCCACCCGGGCGACCGCGTCCGGGCCGGCGAGGCGCTCATGGACGGCGCCGCGAACCCGCACGACATCCTGCGGGTGCTCGGTGAGAAGGAGCTGGCCCGCTGGCTGGTGGACGAGGTGCAGGAGGTCTACCGGCTCCAGGGCGTGAAGATCAACGACAAGCACATCGAGGTGATCGTCCGGCAGATGCTCCGCCGCGTGCGCGTCGCCGACGTGGGCGACACCACCTTCCTCGCCGACGAGAACGTCGAGAAGTGGGTGTTCGAGGAGGAGAACGACCGGGTGATCAAGTCGGGAGGGACGCCGGCGAAGGCCGAGCCGCTCCTCCTCGGAATCACCAAGGCCTCCCTCTCGACCGAGTCCTTCATCTCCGCGTCGTCGTTCCAGGAGACGACGAAGGTCCTCACCGAGGCCGCGATCAACGGCAAGGTCGACAACCTCCGCGGCCTGAAGGAGAACGTCATCATGGGCCGGCTCATCCCTGCCGGCACGGGCATCTCCGCCTACAAGCACCTCGACATCGAGGTCGAGACCCCCGTGGACGCGGTGGAGCAGGCAGAAGAGGCGCTCGCGGTCATGGGCGCAGAAGAGGCGTAGCCACTCTTCTCAGGCGCAAGGACACACCTGGCGGGTCCGGTTCCAGACATGGAGCCGGGCCCGCCTTGCTTTTGAGTGGCGTCAAGCGTGGCTGGCAAGTAGCTGAAAACAATTAGGCATTAGGTGCCTGTACGGGAACGGTGAAGGTGCCCATCAGGGGGCTATTGACATTGACAGTCCCCGTTACTAAGGTGCCGTTACGTTACGTTGGCTATTGCGGAGAAACGCAGACTTGCCGAGGAGGAGTCGCCATGAAGACTGCATCGGTCCGCCGCGGCGGAGGGGAATTCGAGGATCTCGCCGCCTACCTCGACACCATTCGCGAGTTTCCCCCGCTCACCCGCGAGGACGAGCACGCCCTCGCCGTGAGGGCCCAGCGCGGTGACGTGACCGCCCGTCAGCGGCTGGTCCGCCACAACCTCGCCTTCGTCGTCGCGATCGCCCGCAAGCAGCGGCGAGGGGCCGTCCGGCTCGATGACGTGATCCAGGAGGGGAACGTCGGGCTGATGCGCGCCGCCGAGAAGTTCGATCCGAACGCCGGGACCCGCTTCTCCACGTACGCGGTCTGGTGGATCCGGGCCTACGTCGGCAAGTACCTCAAGGAGGCCAGGAGCAGCGTCCGGCCCCAGAGCGGCACCGTCGCCCAGGCCGACCTCTCGCTTGACAGCGCGGTGGACGAGGAGAACGAGACCACCCACGTCGAGCGGATCGAGGACGACTCTCCGGGTCCAGAGGACACCTTCCTCGCGGTCGAGGCGGATGAAGAGGTCCGGGAGTCCCTGGGGCGGATCCGCAAGCGCGTCGGCGAGCTGGGTTGGGACATCATCCACAACCGGCTCCAGCAGGACCAGCCGCGCACGCTCGAGGACATCGGCAAGCGCTGGGGCGTCTCGCGGGAGCGCGTGCGCCAGGTCGAGCTGCGGACGAAGCAATTCCTCGCGCACTACCTGGAGCCTGGCGAGCAGGACGCCGCGTAGGCCGAGCGCCGCTCCTTCGGCTGGCAGCCATCCCTTCGCCCCCTCCCCAGGCTCCGGTCGGGGAGGGGGTTCGTATTTTGCGGAGCGTGGAACGCACTGAGGGTATCATCAGCGCCGACGATGGACGGCACCCCGCCACGCGTGCTCAAGAAGGGCTCACTCCCGTGCGCCGTGGCCGGAGCCGCGGCGGAGGGGATCATCGCGGCGGCCAACGAGCGTGCGAGGGAGATCCTCGCGGCGGCTGGGGCTGAGG
>JBAVTL010000619.1:0-3557 GCA_049696175.1 Anaeromyxobacteraceae bacterium | reverse complement strand
GCGGCCGCGAGGGCGAGGGCGACCAGCGCGCGCTTCATCCCTGGTGGCACCGGCGCTCCTCCGGCCCGGCGTCCCGCACGGGCTCCGCAGCAGGCCGTTGATGGTAGCATCGCCCCGTGTCCGGACCCGCCCGAATCGCACTCGCCCAGATCGACACGACCGTCGGCGACTACGTCGGCAACTCCCTCAAGGTGCGGGCTGCTGCCGCTGCCGCGCGCGACGCGGGCGCGCGGCTCGTCCTTTTCCCCGAGCTGACGCTCTGCGGCTACCCGCCGCGCGACTTCCTCGACCTTCCGGAGTTCGTCGCGCGCGCCCGCGCGACGCTCGACGAGCTGGCCGGTGACGTGGAGCTCTCCGCCGAGCTGTCGCTCCTGATCGGCTTCCCCGAGGCGCCCTCCGGCGCCCCGCCGCCTGGCGTCTACAACTCCCTGGCGCTCGTCGAGGGGGGGCGCGTCGCGGCCGTAGGACGCAAGACGCTCCTGCCCAGCTACGACGTGTTCGACGAGACCCGCTACTTCCTCCCTTCGGACCGCGTCACGACGACGCCGCTCGCGCTCCCCGGGCTCGCCGTCGGCCTCTCGGTCTGCGAGGACGTCTGGAACGACCCGCGCTTCTGGAAGCGGGCGCGGTACGCGCGCGACCCCGTGAAGGAGCTGGTGAGCGCCGGGGCGGAGCTCGTCGTCAACGCCTCCGCCTCACCCTACTCCCACGGGAAGCAGGCGCTCCGCGAGCGGATGCTCTCGGCCAGCGCGCGGGACCACGGCGTCGCGCTCGCCTACGTGAACCAGGTGGGCGGGAACGACGCGCTCATCTTCGACGGCGGCTCGATCCTGGTCGGGCCCGACGGCACCATCCTCGCGCGCGCCCCCCTCTTCGAGGAGGCGATCGTCGTCGTCGGGATGGACGGGTCCGACCTCCGCGTCATGGGGCTCGACGGCGGGCCCCTCCCGCCGCCCTCGGGCGCGGCGCCCCAGGATCCCGACGCCGACGAGCTCTACCGCGCGCTGGTGCTCGGCGTGCGCGACTACGTCCGCAAGTGCGGCTTCAAGCGCGCCGTGGTGGGGCTGTCCGGCGGCATCGACAGCGCGCTGACCGCCGCCATCGCGGCCGCCGCGGTCGGGCCGGAGCACGTCCTGGGCGTGGCCATGCCCTCGCGCTACTCCTCGGACCACTCACGCGAGGACGCGGCGCTGCTGGCGCGCGCGCTCGGCGTCCCGTTCCGGGAGATCCCGATCGAGCCGATGCACGCCGCCTTCCTCGCGCAGCTCCAGTCCCCCGAGGGGAAGCCCCTCGGCGACCTCGCCGAGCAGAACGTGCAGGCGCGCATCCGCGGCCAGATCCTGATGGCCATCTCCAACGACACCGGCGCGCTGGTGCTCACCACCGGCAACAAGTCGGAGCTGGCCGTCGGCTACTGCACCCTCTACGGCGACATGGCGGGCGGCCTGGCGGTGATCGGCGACCTGCCGAAGACGTGGGTCTACCGCGTCGCGCGCGCCGCCAACGCACGCGCCGGCAGGGCGGTCATCCCGGAGCGGACGTTCACGAAGCCCCCGTCGGCCGAGCTCAAGCCGGGTCAGCTCGACCAGGACTCGCTGCCACCGTACGACGTGCTCGACGCCATCCTCCACGCGCACGTCGAGGAGCGGCTCTCGCTCGACGCGATCGTCGCGCGCGGCCACCCGGTGGAGACCGTGCGCCGCGTGCTCCGGATGGTGGTCGCGAGCGAGTACAAGCGCCGCCAGGCGGCGCCGGTCCTCAAGGTGACCGAGAAGGCGTTCGGCGAAGGTCGCCGGTTCCCGATCGCGCACGGGTACCGGTACTAGAGCCTCAGCGTCGCCGCCAGGAAGAGCCAGGCGGGCGTCCCGACGAGCAGCAGCAGGACCCAGGAGATCCCGTAGCCGCGCCGGGCCGCACCGGTGAGGCCGGGCCGCTGGCCGAGCGCGCGGAGCGCGCCGGAGGCGAGGCCGATCAGGAGGAGCGGACCGTAGACGGCGAGGAGGTGCAGCTGGGAGCGATCGCCCATGGGCGGCTCCTCAGATCTGCATCACGTCCTTCTCCTTCGCCGCCACGATCTCGTCGATCTTCTTGATGCCCTCGTCGGTCTCCTTCTGCATCTTCTCGAGGGCCTTCTTGGCGTCGTCCTCCGAGATCTCGCCGTCCTTCTGCGTGGCCTCGATGAGCTCCTTGGCGTCGCGCCGCTCGTTGCGCACGGCGACCTTGAACTCCTCGCCCTTCCCCTTCACCTGCTTCACGATCTCCTTGCGGCGCTCCTCCGTGAGCGGCGGGATCGGGATGCGGACGAGGTCCTTGTCGCTCTGCGGGTTGTAGCCGAGGTTGGCGTCGCGGATCGCCTTGTCGATCGCCGGGATGAGGGGCTTCTCCCACGGCTTCACGAGGATGAGCCGCGCCTCGGGGACCGAGAGCGTCGCGATCTGGTTCAGCGGCGTCGGCGTCCCGTAGTAGTCGACGCGGACGTTGTCGAGCATGTGGAGGCTCGCCCTGCCGGTCCTGACCGAGGAGAGGTCGGACCGGAGCGAGTCGAGCGTCTTGACGATGCGGTCGTGCAGGTCGGTGAGGATCTCTTCGGCGGCGCCCATCGTTCCCTCCGGGTCTTGTTCGGGCCGCGGGCTAGCCGCGGCCGGTAGAGCTGCGCCCCACCACCGTCCCGATCTCCTCGCCGAGCACGGCCCTGCGGACGTTCCCCCGCTTCGTCATGTCGAACACGACGATGGGCAGGTCATTGTCCATGCAGAGGCTGATCGCGGTGGAGTCCATCACCTTCAGGTTCTTCTTCAGGACGTCGATGTACGTGAGCTGCTTGAACTTCACTGCGGCCGGGTTCTTCTTCGGGTCGTCGTCGTAGACGCCGTCCACCTTGGTGGCCTTGAGGAGCACGTCCGCGTGGAGCTCCATCGCGCGGAGCGACGCGGCGGTGTCGGTCGTGAAGTAGGGGTTGCCGGTGCCGGCCGCGAAGATGACGACGCGCCCCTTCTCGAGGTGGCGGATGGCGCGGCGCCGGATGTACGGCTCGGCCACCTGGTGCATCTCGATCGCCGACTGGACCCGGGTCGGGACGCCGATCTTCTCGAGCGCATCCTGGAGCGCCATCGAGTTGATCACCGTGGCGAGCATCCCCATGTAGTCGGCCGAGGAGCGGTCCATCCCCTCCGTCGCGCCGGAGACGCCGCGGAAGATGTTCCCTCCGCCGATGGTGAGCGCCACCTGCACGCCGAGATCGACCGCGTCCTTCACGTCGTTCGCGATCGACGTGAGCGTCTTCGGCGAGATGCCGTACTTGCTGTCCCCCATCAGCGCTTCGCCGGAGAGCTTGAGGAGGATGCGCTTGTAGCTGGCCTTGGGCTTCTCGCTCGGGGATGCGGACATGTCGGCGCGTTCTACCTTCGCGGCGCGGGGGGGGTCAAGGAACTGGGCGCTGCGATTCTAGCGGAAGTGCCCGCCGATCCGGCAACTTCAGGGAGGGGAGCCGCCGCCCCCGCCCTGGGACTCGCCCGCGTCGCCACCGACGCCCGCCTGCGCGGCGCCGACCGAGGTGC
>JBAVTL010000618.1:0-2547 GCA_049696175.1 Anaeromyxobacteraceae bacterium | reverse complement strand
GGGTGTGCTCGCGCGCCATGGCGCGCGCGGCGTCCACGCCGCCGGACCGCTTCACCGCGGCGATCACCTCGGCGGCGACCTCCTCCGTCTCGGCCTTTCCCTCGACGAGGAGGAGGAGCCGCTCGCGCAGCTTCGGCTCGGCCTCGACCGCGCGGATGAGCGGCAGCGTTGCCTTCCCCTCGAGGAGGTCGCTGCCGAGCCGCTTCCCGAGGAGCCCCGGGTCGGCGGCGTAGTCGAGCGCGTCGTCGACGAGCTGGAAGGCGATCCCGATCCCCTCGCCGAACCGGACGAGCGCGGCGGGGATCTCGCCCTCGAGGCCGGCCGCCCAGGCGCCCGCGGCCGTCGCCCAGCCGAAGAGCGAGGCGGTCTTGCCGATGATCACGTTCAGGTAGTCCTGCTCGGTCGCCCTGAAGGAGCCGCGCAGCGTGAGCTGGAGGACCTCTCCCTCCACGAGCCGCCGCATCGTGACGAGGAGCGGACGCAGCGCCTGGTCGCGCGCGCCGGACCCCGCGACGATCTCCAGGGCGCGGGCGAGGAGCCAGTCTCCGGCCAGCACCGACACCGAGTTACCCCAGATGACGCGCGACGCGTCCTGTCCACGCCGCGTCGGGCTGTCGTCGATCACGTCGTCGTGGAGCAGCGTCGCCGAGTGCGTCAGCTCCGCCGCGACCGCGAAGGGGACGGCCCGCTTCATCTCGCCGCCGCAGGCGCCGCACGCGAGCAGCGAGACCATCGGCCGGATCCGCTTGCCGCCCGCCGACACGAGGTGGCGCGCCGCCGCCTGGAGCCGCGCCTCCGCGTCCTGCGTGGCCTGCGTCAGCTCCTGCTCTAGCGCGCCGAGCGTCTCGAAGAGGTCGGGCACGCCGGCCAGGGCCGCCTGCGCCCGCTCGGGCCGGGCGCCGCGCGCGGCGGTCGCCTCCAGCTGCTCAACCGTCTCGCGATCGCTGGCCATAGGCGGGCGATATAGCCCGGCCGAAGCGGGGGGATCAACCTCGGCGGGCGTACTCCGCCATGAAGTCGGCCAGCGCGTCCACCCACGCGGGCTCGACCGCGTTGTAGAGCGAGACGCGGATCCCGCCCACGGACCGGTGCCCCTTGAGGCCGATCATCCCCAGCCCCTTCGCCTCCTTGCAGAAGCGCTCCTCGTCGGCCTCCGTCGGGAGCCGGAAGACGACGTTCATGAGGGAGCGGCTCTCGCGCTCCACCGGGCAGCGGAAGACGCCGGGCTGCGCGTCGATGGCCGCGTAGAGCCTCCCCGCCTTCTTCCGGTTGCGGGCCTCGATCGCGTCGAGCCCGCCGCTGCCCTTCAGCCACGCGAGGACGTTGCGGACCATGTAGATGCCGAAGGTGGGCGGCGTGTTGTAGAGCGACTTGTTCTCGGCGGCGGTCCGGAGCTGGAAGATCTTCGGGATGTCCTTGCGCCCGGCGGCGACGAGCTCCTTGCGGACGATCGCCATGACCACGCCGGACGGCCCGATGTTCTTCTGCGCGCCTGCGTAGACGGCGCCGAACCTCGAGACGTCGAACTTCCGCCAGAGGAAGTCGCTCGACATGTCCGCGACGAGCGGCACCTCGCCGGCGGCCGGGAACGGGCGGGCCGGATCGGCGGCGAACTGCACGCCGTGGATGGTCTCGTTGGTCGTGAAGTGGAGGTACGCCGCCGTGGGGTCGGGCTTCAGGTCGGCGGCCAGCGCGACGCGCGTCCAGGTCCTGGCCTTGCCGTCGCCGGTGCCGGTGTCGCCCGCGACGCGGACGTGCGCGCCGAGCAGGTCGGCCGAGTGACTGGCCTCCGCCCACGCCTTCTCGCCCCAGACGCCCGTGAGGACGTAGTCGGCGCTGCGCCCCTTCCCGAGCAGGTTCATCGGGAGCAGGGCGAAGAAGGCCGACGCGCCCCCCTGCAGGAAGAGGACGTCGTGCGTCTCGGGGACGCCGAGGAGCTCGCGCGTGAGGGCGATCGCCTCGTCGTGGACCGCCTCGTAGTCCTTCCCGCGGTGGCTCTGCTCCATCACGGACATGCCGCTGCCGGCGAAGTCGAGCAGCTCGTCGCGGGCGCGCTCGAGGGCGGGGAGGGGCAGCGCGGCGGGGCCTGCGCTGAAGTTCATGGTGCGCGACATGGGGTGCGGCCTCCGGATAGGGCCCGCGCCGGCGGGCCGGTCGTACCGCTACGGTCACACGCTCCCCCTGTCAAGCACGGGAACCGGCGGCGGCGGTGGGGCCTGTGAGATGGTACGCTCCCAGTCGAGGCTGCCCCGCCCGGGCCGGGACCCGCGATGCCGATACTCTCCATCGAAACTCCACGCTGGGACGCGCCCGGCCTCCAGGTGGACGCGAGGCTCGCGCGCATCCCGTCGTGGGCGGCGCTCCTCGGGTTCTTCGCCTCCACCTGGCTCGTGACGGGCGGCTGGCAGCAGCTGGTGGTCTCGGCGGGCGGACCGGGGGTCGTCTGGCCGGTCACCGGCCTCTTCATCGTGGCGCTCCTCGTGACGCGCGCCCGCGCGTGGCCGATCGTGCTCGTGGTCGGCGTCGCCGCGTCGCTCGGTGCAGGCG
>JBAVTL010000617.1:0-8880 GCA_049696175.1 Anaeromyxobacteraceae bacterium | reverse complement strand
TCGGCCCGGAAGGTGTCAAGCGCTAGCGGCATTAGCGGACAGTGAAACCCAAGAGGGACGAGTGCGTCCTTGGCCAACGCCGATGCGCTGACCAGCGCCCCGCCGCCCGCGCCACGTCGATCGCGATCGCGGGAAGCGCCGCCGCCGCGCGAACGCGACCATCACCTCCGACGTCAGTGAGGGAGAGGGGACGACGACCCTGGCTCCGCGACGTAGATGCCGGCCCGCTTCGGGTCGACGACCGCGTAGCAGAGGCGGCGCGAGTCGGGACCGAGGAACCGCGCGCTGCCAGGCAGCACGTTCTCGTCAACGCGGAGCAGCCGCTCGCCCTGCCAGACGCCGATGTCGAGGGCCTGCCGATCCGTCCGCTGCCAGCCGACGAGGACGCGCGCGGGGTCCCTCGGGTCGAACTCGAAGCTCTTCATCCCCTGCGCGATCAGCTGCGGCTTGGCGTCCTTGGCGAGCCCCGCCGCGGGGACCCGCTCCAGCTCGCACCCCTCGCCGTTCCTCGTGCAACGGGTCCGGTAGTAGAGCCACTTCGCGTCCGGCGAGAAGGCGAAGCCGAAGACCCCGTGCGCGATCACCGCTGGCGGCGTCGCGGCCGGTGCGTCGAGAGAGGCGAGGCCGAGATCGACCGAGTAGCCGCCACGCGTCGTGTGCTGCAGGAACGCGACGAACCGCCCGTCGGAGGAGAGATCGAGGTCGGTGACGTTCCTGCCGTAGATCCTCCGCTCCATCTTCGGCCCGCCCACGCCGAGCACACCGGAGCGGACGCGGGGATCGTACGCCTCCAGCCAGGCGATCCGCGGCGCCCTGGCGGCCCACTGGTGGTCGCCGACGTCCTTCGCCAGCTGGACCGCGGCGCGCCCCGGCTCGGCGAGGTAGAGGTTCCCCTCCTTCCCAGGGGAGACGTCTCCCAGGAAGGCGAGGGAGCGTCCCGAGGGGGCGAAGTCGAACCGCTGCACCGCCCTGCCGACCGTGAGCGGCGATCCACTGCCCGCCGGCGCCAGCCGGAGCGAGCCACCGTCCTTCCCCTCGACCGTGAAGGCGAAGGTCGATCCGTCCGGCGCGAAGCCGTACTCGCCCGCCCGCTCCGCGATCGGCTTCGCCTCCGCGAGGGCGCAGCCTGCGCCGAGCAGCTTCCCTCCCGCCGCGCGCGTGCGGCGCGCCAGCAGCCTGACCCGATCGACGCGTCCCTCCGCGCAGCCCTTGGGGTCCGCCGGCGACAGCTCGAAGCTCGTGACGTCCTCACCGCCGGCCAGCGCGCGCGGCGCCGCCTCTCCCGGCAGGAGGACCGAGAGCTTCCCTCCGGAGACGAAGCCGAGCTCGCCGTGAGGGCCGAAGCCGTGGAAGGTGACGTCGCGCGCCACCTCGGTCACCGCGCCGCCCCGCCAGACACGCAGCGTCCCGCTGCCCGCCGCGTAGTCGTAGTCCGCGAGCGCGGCGAGCGTCGCGCCCTCGGGCGACCAGCCCATGCCGTGAGGCAGCGTCGTCACCGCGCCGCCGACCCGCGTCGCCGCGCCGCCCGCCACGGGCGCGACGCGGAGGTCGCAGTTGGCCGTCCCATACGGCAGGAACTGGCCGCGCGCGTCGCGGCACCCGTCGAGCCACGCGACCCAGGCGCCGTCCGGGGATGGCAGCGCGGCGTGCGCCGCCGTGGCCGCGATCAGGCGGCCGATGCCGACGGCCTTCGCTGCGGGCGCTGGCGCTCCGCCGGAGCAGGCGGCGAGGGAGAAGAGGGCGAGCACGGGGAGGATCGATCGCCCCCTCACCCTGCCCTCTCCCCCGGTGGGGGAGAGGGGATGTCGTAGGCTCATGACGGATCGATCCACGAGATGATCTCCTTGCGGGCGCGCTGGGCGTGAGCCTCCTTGCGCGCCGCCTTGCCGCCGTGCCGCCCGACGAGCGGGGGGAAGAGCGAGTAGACGACGTTGGTCGGCTGGTAAGGGTAGTCGACGGGGTGGGCAGCGCCGGTGAGGTGGCGGTGGAGCGCGCCGATCGCCGTCGCCGCAGGCGGCGGCCGGAAGGCACGGCCCGCCAGCCGATCGAGGATGGCCCGCGCAGCCAGCAGCCCGCACGCCGCCGACTCCACGTACCCCTCCACGCCGGTGATCTGGCCCGCGAGGAAGAGGTGCGGCCGCTCCCGCAGCGAGAGATCGGGGGCGAGGACGCGCGGCGCGTCGACGAAGGTGTTGCGGTGGACCTGCCCCAGCCGCTGGAACTCGGCGTTCGCGAGCCCCGGGATGAACTGCCTGAAGATGCGCCGCTGCTCGGGCCAGAGGAGCCGCGTCTGGAAGCCGACGAGGTTCCAGGCGGTCCCCGCCGCGTCCTCTCGCCGGAGCTGGACGACGGCGTAGGGGCGCTTCCCAGTCCGGGGATCCTCGAGCCCCATCGGCTTCATCGGACCGAAAGCGAGGGTCTCGGGGCCGCGCTCCGCCATCACCTCGATCGGGAGGCAGCCGTCGAAGTACCGCGGCTCCTCGAACTCGTGCGGCTTCACCTTCTCGCCGGAGACGAGCGCCTCGACGAGCGCGTGGTACTGCGCGCCGTCGAACGGGAGGTTGAGGTAGTCGTCCCCCTCCCCCTTCCCGTAGCGCGAGCGGGCGTACGCGATCGACATGTCGATCGAGTCGGCCGACACGATGGGGGCGATGGCGTCGTAGAAGTGGAGCCCGGCGCCGGTGACCTTCCCCAGCGCCTCCGCGAGCGCCGGCGACGTGAGCGGGCCGCTCGCCAGGAGGCTGAGCCCCGGCCCGTCCGGCAGCGCCCTCGCCTCTGTGCGGGTGACCCGCACGAGGGGGGACCGCTCCAGCGTCTCGGTGACCTTCCGCGAGAAGAGTGCCCGGTCCACGGCGAGCGCGTCGCCGGCCGGAACGCGCGCCCCATCGGCCACGCCGAGGACGAGGCTCCCGAGCCGGCGAAGCTCCTCGTGCAGGAGGCCGACCGCGTTCGAAGGGTTGTCGGACCTGAGGGAGTTGGAGCAGACCAGCTCGGCGAGGTCCCCGCTCTCATGCGCAGGGGAGCGCACGTCCGGCCGCATCTCGGAAAGCTCCACGAAGACGCCCGCGCGCGCCAGCTGCCACGCGGCCTCGCTGCCAGCCAACCCACCCCCAATGACCGTCACCTTCTGCTCAGAACCCATTCGTGTCCCGTCTTGCCACTCCCCGCGTCCAGGTGGCGGGGTTACGCTTACTCTACAGGTCGGGCGTCCGTTCGTTCGCCGACCCGAAGGAGCCGACGGTGCGCCCTGAAGATCTCGCGGCGATGAGGAGCGAGTTGAACCGGCAGCGCCGGCTGGTGCTCGAGACCGCGCGCCGCACCGACGCCGAGGTCGATGACCTCCGTCAGTCCAACTCCAGCGCCGAGCCGGAGGAGGGGGCGCGGGTGCGGAGCGACGAGGAAGCGCTGCTGCTGCTCGGCGACGCCGAAAGGCTCGCGCTGGAGCGGATCGACGCCGCCCTCGCGCGCATGGACCAGGGGATCTACGGCGCCTGCGTCGACTGCGGCGAGGAGATCGAGGGGCGGCGGCTGCGGGCCCTCCCCCACGCGATCCGCTGCCAGGGGTGCGAGGAGGCCCGCGAGCAGGTCGGAGCGCGGTGAGGGATCAATCGTTCTTCATGACCATGAACTTGTACTCGCCCAGCTCCGCCTGGCCGGCGGTGTACAGGACCTCCATCAGCGTCCTGTAGGGAACCCGCTTGTCGGCCACGACGTTGACGCGGCCGGTGAAGGGCGCCTTCTTGTTGAACTGGGCGATGTACTTCTGCTTGTCGACTTCCTTCTTCAGCGCGTCGTAGACCGCCGCGATGTAGAAGCTGTCGGCCTTGCCGCCTTCCTTCGCCGCGGCCGGGACGACGCCGTTCCGGATCTCCACGACCCGGCGCTCGCCGACCAGGATCTCCTTCATCGAGACGGAGAGGCCGATGTTGTCCTGCGGGGCGAGCTGCGTGCTCGACGCCGGGACGGTGAGGTCGGCCGTCATCGTCACGTTGACGGTAGACGTCTGGTAGGACTTGAGGAGGAACACCAGGATGATGGTCATCATGTCCATCATCGCGGTGATGTTCAGCTCCGAGACCTCACCTTCGGCGGCGCGGGCCTTCCGCTTGGCGCGACGGAAGTTGCGGGTGGCCCTCTCGGAGGCGATCTGCTCGGGGGTCGGCGCGGGCTTGGAGGGACCGGTCGTCATGGGTCACCCCACCAGCGAGAGGGAGACGTCGAAGAAGAGCTGCTTGCGCTCGCTAGCTCCGTCCGGGAGCTTGTGAGTGTACTCGCGGCAGGCGTCCATCGTCTGGACCAGGATCTCGTAGGTCACGTCGGCGTCGGCCGAGAGGATGACCTGCGTCTCGTTCGGGAACTGGGCCTTGATGACCTTCATCTGCTCGGTCAGGGCGGCGTAGTCATACTTGCCGTTCCGGAGCGGGATGGTCGGCGCGCGTGAGGTGTCGGCCGTCCCTGCGTCCGCACCGAGCACGCCGCCGGCGCCGGCGACGTAGAAGCCCTGCTTGCCCACCGCGACGGTGAGCAGCAGGCGCGGCTTCTCCTCGGCCTGTGCGCCTCCCGCGGCCTCGCCCGAGATCTTGGGGGCGGAGACGTTGAGCACGCCGAGGCTGATGAGCCCCGCCATGCTGAGGAGGATGAACATGACGAGGTTCACCACGATGTCGAGGTACGGGACGACGTTCAGCTCGCCCGTGTGCTCGTGAACGTGGACTCGGCGCTTCATGGAGCGTCTCCTGCCGCGCTGCCCCGATGGGGCGACGGGCCCAGGTAGGTGACTACTCCGCGCCCGTCTCGCCCGCGGCACGCCGCGCGAGCAGGTTCTCGAGCTTCAGCGCGTTGTACTCGACCTCCTCGACCATCGTCCTCGACTTCGTGCTGAGGGCGAGGTGGAAGATGATGCAGAGCACCGCGATGGTGAGCCCGAGCGCGGTGTTGTTCATCGCTTCGGAGATGCCGTTCGAGAGCATCACCTGCTTCATCTCGGGGCTGGCCGCGCCGAGGGAGGCGAAGGTCTGGATGAGCCCCCAGATCGTTCCGACGAGGCCGACGAGGGTCGCGATGTTGGCGAGCGACCAGAGCGAGGCGATCCGCTTGGAGATGGCCGGGGTCACCTCGAGCACCGCCTCCTCGAGGGCGCGGGCCACCTCCTGCTCGCCGCGCTCCGCGCGGGTTAGGCCGGCGCGGATGACGCGAGAGAGCGCGGCGTCGGGGGCGGCGCCGCAGAGCTTCACGGCCTTGTCCACGTTGCCGGAGATGACGAGCTTCTGGATCTGGTCCATGAACGGGCCGGCGTTCAGGTTCAGCTTGAACGCCAGGACCGCGAACCGCTCGATGACGATTGCCATCGCCACGGCGGACACGACCAGGTTCACGAACATGACCGGGCCGCCCTGCTGGAAGAACTCGGCCATCTTGTGGATCATTCGAAGCCTCTCAAGCGCTGGCGGTGGGTTAGCCGCGCACCTTGTACGCGTTAGTTCAGCGATTAGACAGCAGAATTTCCTATCAACAGGGCCGCCGGGGTGTCAAGCACGCGTTGCTGGCGCGCCTACTCGCCCGAGGGGACCGCCGGCGGCTCGTTGGTCCGGCGATAGCCGCATTCCTTGTTCGGACACGCGACGAAGGGGCCGTCGCGCTTCGAGTACTTGTCCAGGAGGTAGGCCGACCCGCACTGGGGGCAGGCCTCGTTCCGCGGGCGATCCCAGGAGACGAAGTCGCAGTTCGGGTACGAGGAGCAGCCGTAGAAGGTCCGGCCGCGCTTCGAGCGCCGCTCCGAGATGTAGCCGCCACAGCCCTTGGGGCACGTGACGCCGATGGAGACCGGCCGCTTCCCGTCGCACTCCGGGTAGCGGGAGCACGCGAGGAACCGCCCGAAACGCCCGCGCTTCATCACCATGGCGGCGCTGCACTTCGGGCACTTCTCGTCGACCTGGACCTCCTCCTCCTTCTCCTGGACGATCTTCCCGTCCTCGCGCCGGAAGTTCATCGTGTTCCGGCACTCGGGGTAGCCGGTGCAGGCGAGGAACTCGCCCATCCGCCCCCACTTGATGACCATCGGCTTGCCGCACTTCTCGCAGACGTGCTCGGTCTCCTCCGACTTGCCCTTCACCCCCTCCTTCAGCTTGGCGGCGGCGAGGTCCTCCTCGAACGTCTTCCAGAAGCGGGCGAGCACCTCCTGCCACTGGGCGCTCCCCTCCTCGATCTCGTCGAGCCGCTCCTCCATCCCGGCGGTGAAGGCCACGTCCATCTCGCGCGGGAAGCCACCCACCAGCCAGTCGGTGACCAGGATGCCCAGCTCGGTCGGCTTGAAGACCTTCTCCAGCTTCTCGACGTACTGCTTCTCCTGGATCACGTCGAGGATGGCCGCGTAGGTCGAGGGGCGACCGATGCCCTTCTCCTCGAGCTCCTTGACCAGGGAGGACTCGTTGAAGCGCGGCGGCGGCTGCGTGAAGTGCTGCTCCGGCAGGAGCTTCAGGAGCCGCAGCACCATCCCGGTCTCCAGCGGCGGCAGCATCCGCTCCTCCGACTTCTCGCGGGGCTCGCCGTTCTCCTGCTTCTCCGGCTCCGCGCCCGCCTCCTCCTCCGGAGGCTTCGCGCCGTAGACGGCGAGGTAGCCGGCGAACTTCAGGATGGAGCCTGTGGCGCGGAAGGTCGCGCGCGGAGGCCGGGGATCGGCGCCATCGGACGACGTCCGCCCGCTGGCGGCGCCCTCGGGCTCCGCGGCGATGTCGGCGGTGGTCTGATCGTAGACCGCTGGGACCATCTGGCACGCGACGAAGCGGTTCCAGATGAGCTCGTAGAGCCGGAACATGTCGCGCTCGCCCATGGCGTCGAAGAAGGGCGCGACGCGGATCGGAGCCCACTCCATCGACGTCGGGCGCACCGCCTCGTGGGCCTCCTGCGCCGCCTTCGCCTTGGTCTTGAAGACGTTGGGCTGCTCCGGGAGGAAGTCCTTCCCGTACGCCTCGGCGACGAGCACGCGGACCGCGTCCACCGCCTCGGAGGAGAGCCGGACGGAGTCGGTGCGCATGTAGGTGATGAGACCGACGGCCCCCTCGTCGCCCAGCTCCACGCCCTCGTAGAGCTTCTGCGCCAGCGTCATCGTCTTCTTGGCGGTGAAGCCCAGCCGGTTGGCCGCCTCCTGCTGCAGCTTGGCGGTGGTGAAGGGGGGCGGCGCGTTGCGGCGCCGCTCCTTCCGCTCGACCGAGGCGACCGTGAACGTGGCTGCGCCGAGGTCGTCGACGAGCGCCCTCGTCCCGGCCTCCTCCTTCAGGTCGGCCTTCGCGCCGTCCACCTTCGCCAGCCTGGCGGTGAAGTCCGGCGGGAGCTTCGCCGCCAGCTCGGCGTCGAGCGACCAGTACTCCTCGGGCTTGAACGCCTGGATCTCGCGCTCGCGCTCGACCACCAGGCGGACCGCCACCGACTGGACCCGGCCGGCGGAGAGCCCGCGCCGCACCTTGTCCCAGAGGACGTTCGAGATCTTGTAGCCGACGAGCCGATCGAGGATGCGGCGCGCCTGCTGCGACTCGAACTTGCGCCGGTCGAGGTCGATCGGGTGCTCGATGGCCTTGAGGATGGCGTTCTTGGTGATCTCGTGGAAGAGGACCCGACGAACGCGGGCGTCCCCGCCCTCGGCGCCGAGCTCGCCGGCGATGTGCCAGGCGATCGCCTCACCCTCGCGGTCGGGGTCGGTCGCGAGCAGGACGCGCTCGGCGCCGCGCGCGGAGCGCTTGATCTCGGAGAGGACCTTGGCCTTCCCCTTGATGACCTCGTAGGTGGGGATGAAGCCCGCCTCGATGTCCACGCCGTCCTTCGACTTCGGGAGGTCCATCACGTGGCCGACCGACGCCTTCACGTCGAAGCCGCGCCCAAGGTACTTCTTGATGGTCTTGGCCTTGGCCGGCGACTCGACGACGACGAGGACGCCGCCGCCGGGCGTGCCCTTCGAGGCGCGCTTCGCCGGCGCCTTGGGCTTGGCCGAGACCTTCGCCTTGTCCTTCGCGGGCGATTTGGCCTTGGCCTTGGCCTTGGGCTTCGCCTTCGTCTTCGCGGGCGCCACGGCGGTCGCCTCCGCGGCCTCCACGGCGCTCGGCTCGGCCTCGACCGTCTCGTCCACGCTCTTCGTGCTGCTCGGCATCGGCTGGAATCCCCTCTTAGGAACGGCGCAGAAAGTAACGGCCCGGGCGCTGCTCGCACAAGCCCTCGAGCTCGAGAGTCAGGAGCGCGGCCATCGCGGGGCCCGGGCCGAGCCCCGCAGCTCGCGCCAGATCGTCGGCGTGGAGCGGCTCGCTCCGCAGGGCGGCGAAGAGCCTTCCGGCGTCTCCCTCCGGCAGCGCCACCGACTGGAGCTCCAGCTGCGCCGGGCCCGAGCCCGGGCCGATCCCGAGCGCCGCGAGGACGTCGTCCGGCCCCTCGGCGACCCTCGCCCCCTCGCGCAGGAGGCCGTTCGGTCCCGCGGAGAGCCGCTCCCGGACGTCGCCGGGGACCGCGAACACCGGGATGCCCAGCCGGCGCGCGATGGCGGCGGTGATGAGCGCGCCGCTGCGGAGTCCGGCGCGCACCACCACGACCGCCTCCGAGAGCGCCGCGACGATCCGGTTGCGCCTCGGGAAGGTCCAGGCGGTGGGCGGCGCGCCGTCAGGGAGCTCCGAGAGGAGCGCCCCTCCGCTCGCGACGATCTCGTCGAAGAGCCCGCCGTGCTCCCGCGGGTACGCCACGTCGATCCCCGTGCCGAAGACGGCGATGGTGTGCCCCCCCGCCTCCAGCGCCGCGCGGTGGGCGACGCCATCGACGCCGGCCGCGCCGCCGGAGACCACGGTGACGCCGCTGCGGGCGAGGCCGAGCGAGATCTCGCGGGCCAGCTCGGCGCCGTAGTCG
>JBAVTL010000616.1:0-2878 GCA_049696175.1 Anaeromyxobacteraceae bacterium | reverse complement strand
GGCCAGCTCCGAGAGCGCGGCGGCCTCGGCGGCGTCGAAGCGGCGCGGCGGCATGGCGTTCACGAGCAGCGCCGCGCGCGGCATCCCGAGCACGCGCCGGACGTCGGCGTCGAGCTCGATCGTCTCGTTCACCGGGAGCTCCTCGGGCAGCGTGACGAGCACGACGCCGGTGCGCGCGGGATCGATCAGCAGGGCTCGCATCCACTCAGCGTCCTGATGTAGCCGGCCGGGCGGAAACCCGTCGAGGAGCGCCTGCGGGACGCGCAGGAGCTGGACCGCGTGGCCGGTGGACGGCGCGTCCATGATCACGAGGTCCCAGCGCGGCCGGCCGCCGTCCACGGCGCGCGCCTCGTGGAGGATCTTCCCGAGCATCACCAGCTCCCCGAAGCCGGGGACGACCTGCAGGAAGTGGCGGACCATCCGGTTCTCGAAGACCGCCTCGTAGATGGCCTGGAACTTGACCACCTTGAGGCCATACTCGCGCAGCGCCTCCTGCGGGGTGACGTCGACGGTGTGGACGCGGGGCAGGACCTCCCGGATGCGCGGGCCGCTCGGGCGCGCCCCGAGGAGGGGCGCGATCCGCTCCTGCGCGTTCACCTCGCAGACGAGGACGCGCTTGCCGCGTCGCGCCGCGACGAGCGCGAGCGCGGCCGCGACGGTGGACTTGCCCACGCCCCCCTTGCCGGTGACGACGGCGAGCCGGCGGTCGAGGAGGGGGAGGGCGGCCACGGCGTGGGAGCGTGCGTTCGCTCAGCGCTCCATGTCCTCGAGCCGCCGCTCCAGCTCGGAGAGCCGGGTCGAGATCTCGTCGAGCTGCTTGCGGACCTCGCCCACGTGGCTCACCCCGTCGATGGCGCTCCGGACGCGCTCGTCCATCCGGCGCTGGAGCGCGGCGATCGCGTCGCGCGAGACGGCGAGCAGCTCGTGCGCCTTGCCGCTGTTCCGGTGGCCGCGCGAGAAGACGGTCTGGAGCCGATCGCGCAGGTCGGCGCCGCCGACCAGCTGCTGGGCGATGTCGCCGCCCTGCCGGATCAGGCCGAGCAGCGTCGAGAGGCTCGTCTGGGAGCTCTTCTTCTCCTGCTCGAAGATGATCTGGGCGAGCGTGATCGACGTGAGATCCTCGCGCGTCCGGTTGTCCACGACCTTCACCTCGGCCCCGGCACGGATCATCGACGCGATCTCGTCGAGCGTTACGTAGCGCGACTCGACGGTGTCGTAGAGCTTCCGGTTGGTGTAGCGCTTGATGATCTTGGGCTCGTGCGCTGCAGAGACGTCGGCCTCGGGCGGTTGCTCGTCGTTCATGTGGACGCTCCGGGGCGCAAGTGCCCGCAATCAGTGAGATTGTTCATAGTCGTGGCGCTTTGTGTCAAGCGGTCACAGGTGTAATCTCCGATTCCGAGGGCTCCATGATCGTCGTCTGCAGCGCTTGCCAGGCCAGGTTCAAGGTCGCCGACGAGAAGGTCGGCCCGCGCGGCGCCAAGGTGCGCTGCTCGAAGTGCCAGACCGTCTTCGTCGTGCACCTGGACCTCGGCGTGGTCCCCGGCGATGCGTCGCCCGCTCCCTCCACCGCCCCGGCCGCGGAGCTTCCCGCGAGGCGCGCCCTGGACCTCGACCTCGAGCCGGCGCCGCGCCCCGGCGTCCGCCCCGTGGTCGCCGCCGATCCCTTCAGCCAGGGGCCGGTTTCGCACGCGGCGGCCGATCCCTTCGCTCCCTCTACTGCCGCGCCCTTCGATCCGTTCGGGAGCGCGCCCTTCCCGTCGGCCGGCCCGGGCGCGCGGGATCCGTTCGCGGCCGCCGATCCCTTCGCCTCGCCGCCGGCCGGCGGAGGAGGGATCGGCTCGATCGACCCGTTCGTCGCCACGGTCTCGTCGGCGGGTCGGGCCAATCCGGCCATGACGGACCTCTCCGACCTCCTGGGTGGCGGTGGGGAGCCTTCGCCGTCCGGGGTCCTGGAGACCGGGTTCGACTTCGTGGAACCGGATCTGACGCTCGCCGAACGGACGGCGGCCCGGCCGGTGTCGTCGGCGCCGATGACGGGCTTCGGCGACTTCGCCGGGGAGGACCCGTTCTCGGAGCCGGGCGGGGGGTTCGAGCCTGGAGGGTTCAACGGCTTCGGCGAGGTGCACGAGTCGTTCGACGCGCCAGCGCCTGCCGCACCAACCGCACCCGCGTCTGCGCCTGCGCCTGCGCATGCGGCACCGGTGTTGGACGCGGTCGCGGACTCGCAGGCGGCCGTCGGCACCCGCCGGCGCTCTTCGCAGCTGAGGGCCTTCGCGGTGAACGCGGTCTCGCTCCTAGCGCTCCTCGCGGTGGCGCTCGCGTTCCTCGCCTACTGGCGCGGGGTGCGGCCGGGGCTGCAGCTGCTCACCGGGCCCGCTGCCGTGCTCTCCGGCGCCGGTGGCGCGCCCTTCTCGGCGGTGCAGGTGCGGAGCGGGATCTACGATCGCTCCGACGCGCCCCCCGTCCTGTTCGTCTCCGGCGCGGCGGTCTCCCACGCCAGCGCGGCGGTCCCCGGGCTGCGCGTCCGCGTCGAAGTCGTGCGCAAGGGCGCGGTCCTCGCCCGGGGCGAGGCGAGCGCGGGTGCCGTCCCCACCCCCGAGGAGCTCTACGCGTCGCGCGATGCGGCGGGGCTCGCCGCGGCCGTCGCGCGGCGCGTGCGGACGAAGCTCGCCGACGTGAAGCCGGGCGAGTCGGTCCCGTTCATGGTGGCCATCTCCGACTACCCGGGCGACGTCGCGGGGGCGAGGCTGCGCGTCACGGTCGAGCCTGTCGATGCGCGCGCGGGCGGCGCCAGGTAGAGCATCATGCCCCAGGGCGTCGGCAGCGCGCAGGGTGCCGGAGAGGTCGCGCACGGGCTCGCGCGGCGCCTCGCCGCGCT
>JBAVTL010000615.1:0-3259 GCA_049696175.1 Anaeromyxobacteraceae bacterium | reverse complement strand
GCGATCACGCTCCTGGGCCTCGGCCTCTCGCTCGTCGCGGGCGTCGCGGCCGGGCTGGGCGCGTGGGGCTGGAGCGCCGCCCTGCTCCTCTGGGGCGGCCTCTGCGACATGCTCGACGGCGAGATCGCCCGCCTCCGGGGGCGGGTGACGAAGGCCGGCGCCTTCCTCGACTCCAACCTCGACCGGCTCGCCGAGGCGGCGCTCTTCTTCGGGCTCGCCGCGGGCTTCCCGGACCGGCGGGGCGGGACGGCGGCGATGGCCGCGCTCGTCGCGTCGATCCTCGTCAGCTACGCGCGCGCGCGCGGTGAGGGGCTGGGCGTCGACTGTCCCGCGTTCGGGTGGGAGCGGCCCCACCGGCTGGTGCTCGTCCTCGCCGCCCTGCTCGTCGCGCCGTTCCTCCCAGCGGCTCGCGGCCTCCTGCTGCTCGAGCTCGTCTGCGGCGCCATCGCCGTGGGGGCGGGGCTGACCGCGCTCGGGCGGATCGTCGTGATCCGGCGGATCCTGCTCCGGCGCGCGGAGGAGCAGGGGAAGTGAAGGTCGGGATCTTCACGCCGTACGACCTCTCCCACGAGGGCGGCGTGAACCGGCACGCGAGGGCCCTCGCCAGCGCCCTCGCGCGGAGCGGCCACGCCGCGCTCGTCGTCGGTCCGGCGAGCGGCGCAGTCCCCGAGGGGTGCGAGGGGATCCGCGGCGTCGTCCCGATCCCGGCCAACGGCTCGGTGGCGCGCATCGGCCTCTTCGCCTCGCGCCGCGCGGTGGCCCGGATCCTGGAGCGGGAGGGGTTCGACCTGCTCCACGTCCACGAGCCGCTCGTCCCGGGGCCGGCGCGGATCGCGCTGCGGCTCGCCAAGGTCCCGGTGGTCGCGACCTTCCACGCCAACAGCGAGCGTGAGGTGCCCCTCCAGGCGCTCGCGCGCCGGATCGGCGCGCTCGGGCTCTCGCGGATAGCGCACGGCATCGCGGTCTCGCGCGAGGCGAAGCGCTTCTCCCGCGCCATCTACCGCGGCCGGACGGCGGTGATCCCGAACGGCGTGGACCTCGTCCACTACGCCCGGGCGATCCGCGCTGGCGACCACGCGGCCCCGGCGAGCGGGGCGCTCAAGGTCCTCTTCGTGGGCCGGTTCGGCGAGGAGCGGAAGGGGCTGCCCGTGCTGCTCGACGCGTGCGCGCGGCTCGTGGCGTCTGGGCGCCCTGTCGCCCTGGCCGTCGCCGGCGAAGGGCCCCGCGAGCGGTTCGAGGGGGCGGCGCGCCGCGCCAACGCACGCTTCCTGGGTCGCGTCGCCGACGGCGAGATCCTGGACGCGCTCGCCGAGTGCGACGTCTTCTGCGCCCCGTCGCTCCACGGCGAGAGCTTCGGCATGGTGGTGGTCGAGGCGATGGCCGCTGGCTGTCCCGTGGTGGCGAGCGACATCCCGGGCTACGCGGAGGCCGCGCGCGGCGCGGCGATCCTCGTGCCGCCCGGGCGCCCGGAGGCGCTGGCCGAGGCGCTCTGGCGGGTGTGGCAGGACGGGCCGCTCCGGGCGAGGCTCGCCCAGCACGGGGTCGCCCGCGCCCAGGCGCTCGACTGGTCGCGCGTGGCCGAGCACGTCCTGCGCATCTACCGGCGCGCCGGAGTCAGGGAGTGAACGCGGTGACCGAGACGACGCGCTTCCCGAAGCCCCCGCGGGCGCAGTGGCTGATCCTCACGCCGCTCCGCCCCTTCCTGAGGCTCTGGTTCCGGCCGCGCGTGCGCGGGCTCGAGCTCGTTCCGAAGGACCGGCCCGTCATCTTCGTCGCGAAGCACCCGAGGAGCTTCCTGTACCTGGAGACCATGCTGCTCGGCCTGATCGTCTACTGGGTGAAGCGCGATCGGCCGCTCATCCGGCCGATGGAGCAGCGGAACACGTCGATCCACCGGGCGCCGATCCTGGGGTGGATCCGGCGCAACGTGAACTCGGTGGAGGCGACCGAGGAGGCGGGGCTCGCCACGCTCGCAGCCGGCGAGTCCGTCCTGATCTACCCGGGCGGCGGGCGCGATCTCTACGGGCCGCCCGACCGCCTCGACTGGAACGGCCGCCGGGGCTTCGCCCGCATCGCCGCGAAGGCGCGCGCGCTCGTCGTGCCGGTCGTCATGGTCGGCGCCGACGGCCAGCACCCGTGGCGCATCCCGCTGGGCGGGAGGCGGAGCCTCTGGTTCCCGCCCTTCCCGCTCCCGGTCCGGCTCGACTACGCCTTCGGAACGCCGATGGAGCCGCCGTCGGCCGACGACGCGGAGGCGGTGGCCGAGTTCGCGGAGCGGGTCGCCGAGACGACGCAGGCGCTGATCGATCGCACGCTGGCGGAGCGGGAGGGAGGGCGATGAGCGCTCGGCTGCCCGAGCTCGACACCTCGCACTTCGGCTACCGGGTCCTCGCCGTCCTGGCCGAGGCCTCCACGCGCTACCACCGCACCCGCTTCCGCGGCACGCTGCCCGTGGGGCCGTGCATCTACGTCGCGCTCCACGGCGCCGGCTACTTCGTCTTCGACCTCTGCATCGCCGGCTACTGCCTCTGCTGGCGGGAGTTCCTGCAGCGCCGGGGCCCGCGCGTCCCGCTCCGGATCGTCGCGGCGCAGAGCCAGATCGAGAAGGCGCTCCCCGGCCTGCCCCGGATCAAGACGGCCTTCGGGATCATCGACCAGAGCGAGGAGAGCTGCCTGGCCGCGCTGGACGCCGGCGAGCAGCTGCTCATCACGCCGGGTGGCTCCCGCGAGGCGCAGCCCTCGCGCGACTTCTACCGGCTCCGCTGGGCGGGGCGGCAGGGGTTCGTCCGGCTCGCGCTCAAGACCGGCGCCCCGATCGTCCCGCTCGCGGTGGTCGGCGGGGCGGAGGCCTACCCCGGCCTCCGCGCCGGCAAGCTAAGCTTCTGGTCGCCCCTCCCGCTCCCCGCCCGCTTCGACGTCGCGATCGGCGAGCCGATCCCCGTGGAGAAGGCGCCGGAGAAGGCGCGGGATCCCAGCGTCGTCGGGCCGATCCACGCGCTCGCCTGGGCGCGCACGCAGGCGCTCATCGATCGGCTCCGCGCGGAGCGGCACGCTTGACCGACCTCTGGATCGCCAGCGACTGGCACCTCGGGCCCGAGAGCCCACCGGCGCACGGCCGGCTGGCGCTCGCCTTCCTGGAGCGCGCCCGGGCCGCGGGCGTCGAGGTGATCCTCAACGGCGACGTCTTCGACGACCTCTTCGCGGGGCCCGGGCGGGCGCAGGCGGCGCACCCGGGCGTCGCGGCGGCCGTCTCCAGCCT
>JBAVTL010000614.1:0-3777 GCA_049696175.1 Anaeromyxobacteraceae bacterium | reverse complement strand
CGCCCCAGCGGGCGAGCCGCGCCTGCGCGGCCGCGAGCGCGCGCGGATCCTTGTCGAGGGCGATCACGCGCGCCCCCGCTGCGAGCAGGAGGCCCGAGTGGCCGCCGCCGCCGAGCGTGCCGTCGAGGATGAGCTTCCCCGGGGCGGGGCGGAGGGCCGCGAGGACCTCCTTGGCGAGCACCGGCTCATGGACGAAGTCCTCGGTCACGCGGCGCGGACCGCCTCCTCGACGTCGCCGAACATCTCCAGGTAGCCGCCCGCCCCGCCGGCGTTGACGAGGTCGCGCACGTAGCGGCTGGCGCCAGCGGCGCGCAGCCCCGGGATCGACTTGAGCAGCGCCGCCCCGGCGAAGTGGAGGTGGGTCACCCGCTTGAGGTCGATGACCACCGTCCGCCCGTCGTTGCGCGAGCGCGCCGCCACGGCGGCGATCGCCGCCAGCTCGTCGCGGGAGAGGTCACCGATGCCGCGAATGATCGTGTAGCCGTCGTCGTGTCTCGCTTCGAACATCGCCCGTCCTCCGCCCTGGGCCGCTTGTCGCGGCCGTCACACGCCCTTGAAGAGGTCCACGACCTGGTCCGCCGTCACGTCGGCGGCCATGTGCTGCTCCCACGCGCCCTTGTCCCAGAGGTGGATCACGCGCCCCATGCCGGTCCAGACGACGTCCTTGGAGAGGCCGGCCCACTCGCGGAGCGCGGGCGGGACGAGGACGCGGCCGTGCGGGTCGAGGTCGACCTCGTGCGCGGTGGAGACGAACTTGAAGATCGTCCGCTGCCAGCGGAGGTCGAGCGGAGATGCCTCCATGACCTTCTTCGTCAGCTCGTTCCAGACCGACTGCGGGAGGGCCAGGACCGAGCGCCAGTGCGGAAACTGCATCAGCACGATCCGCGGCTCGCCGTCGGCGGCGAGCGTCTCGCGGAACTTCGCCGGGAGGCTGGTGCGACCCTTGGGGTCGATCGTGTGATTGAAGGCTCCGAAGAACACGTTCTGGTCGATCCTGCCGCGTTGATCCGCGCCTTGCCACTTTTTCCCACTCGGTGGCTTGGGATCTACGGAGATCGAAGGGGGAAGTCAACGGCGCCCAGGGGGCACCCGGAATCGATCCTGTGAGCGCGTTCAGGGAGGCGAGCCCGGCGTTCGCGAGCCGTGGTGGTGGGTCCGCATCCCACACGCCGCCGGCGGGGCCATCGCCGACTGGTGCGTGCGGTTGCGCTCGTCCCTCGCGACCCCCATCCTCGGTCTGGGCAATGTCCCCTCTCCCTCATCGAGGGAGAGGGCCAGGGTGAGGGAGCGACAGCCATGGCTTCATTGAAGGGGAAGACCGTCTTCATCACCGGGTCGAGCCGCGGCATCGGCAAGGCGATCGGCCTGGCCGCGGCGCGCGAGGGGGCGAACGTCGTCGTCGCCGCGCGGACCGTGGTGAAGCACCCGAAGCTCCCTGGGACGATCCAGACCGCGGCGGAGGAGATCGCCGCCGCGGGCGGACAGGCGCTGGCGGTCGAGTGCGACGTCCGCGACGAGCTGCAGGTCCACGCCGCCGTAGGCCACGCGGTCGCCCGCTTCGGCGGCATCGACGTCCTCGTGAACAACGCGAGCGCGATCCACCTCGCCGGGACCGCCGCGACGCCGATGAAGCGCTACGACCTGATGCACCAGGTCAACGTGCGCGGCACGTTCCTCTGCTCGCAGGCCTGCCTCCCGCACCTCGAGAAGCGCGAGAACCCGCACATCCTGAACCTCGCGCCGCCGCTGAACATGGCGGCGCGCTGGTTCGCGCCGCACGTCGCCTACACGATGGCCAAGTACGGGATGAGCATGTGCGTCCTCGGGATGGCCGAGGAGCTGCGCGCGCAGGGGATCGCCGTGAACGCGCTCTGGCCGCGGACGGTCATCGCGACCTCCGCCCTCAACCTGCTCGGCGGCGACGAGACGGCGCGGCGCGGCCGGAGGCCCGAGATCGTCGCCGACGCGGCGCTGGCCATCCTGCGGCGCGACGCGAAGGGCTGCACGGGCAACTTCTTCATCGACGAGGAGGTGCTCCGCGAGGAGGGCGTCACTGACTTCGCGAAGTACGCCGTCGAGCCGGGGATGGAGCTGCTGCCGGACCTGTTCCTGGGGTGAGAGATCGGCTCGTGATCCGGTCACCCTGCCGCCGAGCGGGCAGCGCGCCTGCCCGAGTCACGCGCGTGTGCCCGGCACCAATGCAATTGGCGCTCGCGATGCAGTCAGCGGCCAGAGAAAGCACCTCGCTGCCGCGAAATGGGCGCCACGATTCCGCGCAAGATCGCTAGTCTGCGCGCGCTCATTGGCAGGAAAGGGTGCACGCAAATGGCTCCGACGCTGGACACCGGCAATACCGCCTGGATTCTCACCTCCACGGGACTCGTCCTCTTCATGACGCTGCCCGGGCTCGCGCTCTTCTACGGCGGGCTCGTCCGGACGAAGAACGTCCTCTCCGTCCTGATGCAGTGCTTCTCGATCGCGTCGATCGTCACGGTCCTCTGGGTCGCCGTCGGCTACACGCTCGCCTTCACCCCTGGCGGCGCCGGCGTGAACGCCGTGATCGGCGGGCTCGGAAGGGTCTTCCTGGCGGGCGTGACGCGCGACTCGCTGACCGGCTCGATCCCAGAGTCGGTCTTCGCGATGTTCCAGCTCACCTTCGCGATCATCACGCCGGCCCTCATCATCGGCGCGTTCGCCGAGCGGGTCCGCTTCGGGGCGATGCTCCTCTTCTCGGCGCTCTGGAGCCTGGTCGTCTACGTCCCGGTCGTCCACTGGATGTGGGGCGGCGGCTGGCTCCAGAAGCTCGGGGCGCTCGACTTCGCCGGCGGGATCGTCGTCCACGTGACGGCCGGGATCGCCGGGCTCGTGGCTGCCCTCTACGTGGGCGCGCGCAAGGGCTTCCCCAGGACCCCGATGCCGCCGCACAGCCTCACGCTGTCGGTCGTCGGCGCGGGGATGCTCTGGGTCGGTTGGTTCGGCTTCAACGCGGGGAGCGCGCTCGCCGCCAACGGGACCGCCGGCATGACGCTCGCAGCCACGCAGGTCTCCGCGGCGACCGCGGCCCTCGCCTGGAGCATCGTGGAGCGCTGGCGGCACGGTCGCGCCAGCGTGCTCGGCATCATCACCGGCGCGGTCGCCGGCCTCGCGACGGTGACGCCGGCGTCTGGCTTCGTCGGGCTGGGGGGCGCGATGGCGATCGGCGCGGTCGCCGGCGTGGGCTGCTTCTTCAGCGCGACCGCGATGAAGCGGCGGTTCGGCTACGACGACTCGCTCGACGCCTTCGGCGTCCACGGGGTCGGCGGCATCATCGGCTCGATCCTCACCGGGCTCTTCGGCTCGGCGCTGCTCGGCGGCACCGAGCACTTCGCCATCGGGCGGCAGCTCGGGATCCAGGTGCTCGCCTGCGTCGTCGTGGGCGCCTGGTCGGGCGGCGCGACCTGGCTGCTGCTCAAGCTCTCGGACAAGCTCCTTGGCGTCCGGGCGGACGGTGAGCAGGAGATCATGGGGCTCGACCTGACCGAGCACGAGGAGCGCGGCTACGACTACTGACGTGCGCGTGACGTGCGCGCGCCGGGGTGCCGGGGTGCCGGCTCGCGCCGCCACCGCGATCGCCTTGCTCCCTCACCCGTCCCCTCTCCCTCGATGAGGCAGAGGGGACGGTGCCAAGGGAGAAGCCGCGCTTCTCGACAGTCTGACTAGAACGGAATGTCGTCGCCCGAGCCGGGGCCGCCGCTGCTGCCGCCACCGTTGGGGGCGTCGTCGAAGCCGCCCGGAGGG
>JBAVTL010000613.1:0-6990 GCA_049696175.1 Anaeromyxobacteraceae bacterium | reverse complement strand
ATGCAGTGGGCATAGGCGATGATGATCGAGGGGCCATCATAGGCTTCGGCCTCGATGAAAGCCTTGACCACCTGGCCGGGGTTGGCGAGGGAGACGCCGGCGACGTAGACGTGACCGTAGGCCATCGCCATCATCCCGAGATCCTTCTTGGCCATGACCTTGCCGCCGGCGGCGAACTGCGCGACCGCGCCGATCGGCGTCGACTTCGAGGCCTGACCGCCGGTGTTGGAGTAGACCTCGGTGTCGAGGACGAGGATGTTGACGTCCTTGCCCGACGCGATGACGTGGTCGAGCCCGCCGTACCCGATGTCGTAGGCCCAGCCGTCGCCGCCGACGATCCAGACCGACTTCCGGACGAGGTAGTCGGCGACCTTGCCGAGGTACCGCGCGTCGGAGTTGTCGAGCTTCTGGAGCTTCGCCTTCAGCGCCGCCACCCGCGCGCGCTGCTTCGCGATGCCGTCCTCGGTGGTCTGGTCGGCCTCGAGGAGCTCCTTCACCGCCGCGTCGCCCAGCTGCGCGCCGAGCCGCCCGAGGAAGTCGCGGGCCAGCTCGGCCTGCTTGTCGATCGCGAGCCGCATCCCGAGGCCGAACTCGGCGTTGTCCTCGAAGAGCGAGTTGGACCACGCCGGCCCGCGGCCGTTCTCGCTGTGCGTGTACGGCGTCGTCGGGAGGTTGCCGCCGAAGATCGACGAGCAGCCGGTGGCGTTCGCGATGACCGCCCGGTCGCCGTAGAGCTGGGTGAGCAGCTTCAGGTACGGCGTCTCACCGCAGCCGGAGCAGGCGCCCGAGAACTCGAAGAGCGGCTCGAGGAACTGGGTCCCCTTGACGTCGAGCTTGAGCCTGGTCCGGTCCGGATCCGGGATCGACAGGAAGAAGTCCCAGTTCTTCCGCTCCTTCTCCTTGAGGTCGAGGGCGGCGACCATGTTGATGGCCTTCTTGCCCTTCTCGGTCTTGGACTCGGCCGGGCACATCTCGACGCAGACGGTGCAGCCGGTGCAGTCGTCCGGGGCGACCTGGAGGGAGTACTTCTTCCCCTTCTCGTCGGCCGACTTGAAGTCGGTCGAGAGGAAGCCGGCCGGCGCCTTCGCCAGCAGCTCAGGCGCGTAGAACTTCGGGCGGATCGCCGCGTGCGGGCAGATGAGCGCGCACTTGTTGCACTGGATGCAGAGCGAGGGCTCCCAGACCGGGATCTCGAGGGCGATCGACCGCTTCTCCCACTTGGACGTCCCGGTGGGCCAGGTGCCGTCGACCGGGAAGGCGGAGACCGGGAGCAGGTCGCCCTTGCCGGCGAGCATCAGCCCCGTGACGCGCTTCACGAAGTCGGGGGCGATCTCGGAGACCGTCGGCGGACGCGCCGGGCCGGTGATCTTCTTGCCCTCGAGCTTCACCTCGTAGAGGTGGGCCAGCGTGTGGTCCACCGCGTCGAAGTTCTTCTTCACGACGTCGGCGCCCTTGCGGCCGTACGTCTTCTCGATCGTCTTCTTGATGTGGCCGATCGCCTCGTCGCGCGGCAGCACGCCGGAGACGGCGAAGAAGCAGGTCTGCATGATGGTGTTGATGCGCACCCCCATGCCGGTGTCCTTCGCGACCTTGTAGGCGTCGATCACGAAGAACTTGAGCTTCTTCGTGAGGATCTGCTCCTGGACCTCCCTCGGGAGGTGCTCCCACACCTGGTCGACGCCGTAGGGCGAGTTGAGGAGGAACGTCGCGCCCGGCCCGGCGTTCTCGACCATCTCGTACTTCTCGAGGAAGCCGAACTGGTGGCAGGCGATGAAGTTGGCCTTCGTGATCAGGTAGGCGGAGCGGATCGGCCGCGGCCCGAAGCGGAGGTGGCTGGTGGTCAGCGTGCCCGACTTCTTCGAGTCGTAGACGAAGTAGCCCTGCGCGAAGTTGGGCGTGTCCTCGCCGATGATCTTGATCGAGTTCTTGTTCGCGCCGACGGTGCCGTCCGCGCCGAGGCCGTAGAAGAGGCCGCGGACCACGTCGTCCTTCTCGGTGTCGAACGCCGGGTCGACGGCGAGCGACAGGTGGGTCACGTCGTCGTGGATCCCGACCGTGAAGTGGCGCTTGGGGCGCTCCTTGCCGAGCTCGTCGTAGACCGCCTTGACCTGGCCGGGCGTGAACTCCTTCGAGGAGAGGCCGTACACGCCGCCGATCACCTTGATCTGGTGGTGGAAGCGGTCGACGTGGGCCTGCTCCGCCTCACGGAGCGCCGTGACGACGTCCATGTAGAGCGGCTCGCCGAGGGCGCCCGGCTCCTTGGTCCGATCCAGCACGGCGATCTGCTGCACCGAGCGCGGCAGCGTCGTCATGAACGCGCCGAGGTCGAAGGGCCGGTAGAGGCGGACCTTGACGAGGCCGACCTTCTCGCCCTTCGCGGCGAGGTGCTCGATCGTCTCCTCCGTCGTCTCGCAGGCAGAGCCCATCGCGACGATGACGCGCTCGGCCTCCGGGTGGCCGACGTACTCGAAGAGCCTGTACTGACGGCCGGCGATCTTCGCGAACAGGTCCATCGACGCCTGGACGTGCCCTGCGGCGGCCAGGTAGTACGGGTTGGCGGCCTCGCGCGCCTGGAAGAAGGCGTCGGGGTTCTGCGCGGAGCCGCGGAGCACCGGCCGGTCCGGCGTGAGCGCGCGGTCGCGGTGGGCGGCGACGAGGTCGTCCGTGATCATCTGCCGGAGATCCTCGTCGTTCAGCTCCTCGATCTTCGCGACCTCATGGGAGGTCCGGAAGCCGTCGAAGAAGTGGAGCATCGGCACGCGCGAGAGCAGCGACGCGCGCTGCGCGATCACCGCGAAGTCGTGCGCCTCCTGGACCGAGGCGCTGGAGAGCAGCCCCATGCCGGTCTGGCGGCAGGCCATCACGTCGGAGTGATCCCCGAAGATCGACAGCGCGTGCGTCGCGATCGTGCGGGCGGTCACGTGCATCGCCATCGACGTCAGCTCGCCGGCGATCTTGTAGAGGTTGGGGATCATGAGCAGGAGCCCCTGCGACGCCGTGAAGGTCGTCGTCAGCGCGCCCGCCTGGAGCGACCCGTGGACCGCGCCCGAGGCGCCGCCCTCGGACTGCATCTCGGTCACGTTCGGGACGGAGCCCCAGATGTTCTTCTTGCCCTTCGCCGCCCACTCGTCAGCCCACTCGCCCATGTTCGACGAGGGGGTGATCGGGTAGATGGCGATCACCTCGTTGATTCGGTGGGCGACCGAGGCGACAGCCTCGTTCCCATCCATCGTCACCATTCGCCTGCTGGCCATTCGGACTCCTGCGCAAAAAACGGGAAAGGGTTCGGACGTTCGAAGGGGCAGTTCGAGCCCGCGCACCTGCTGGCGCAAAGCTTGCGGGTCTCGTGCTGGGACCGAGGAGACTAGCAGATCGGTCGCATGTAGGTCAGCCCCCCTGTGGCTCGCCCTTGCAAGCGGCAGATGAACCGTCGCAAGCTCCCGATCTGCCATGGCAATCCGTAAAGTCGGGACCTGCGAGGTCAAGGGCGAGATCGGGCGCGGGGGCATGGGAATCGTGTACGAGGCCCGTCAGGAGGCGCTCGATCGCACCGTGGCGATCAAGGCGCTCGACGCGAAGCTCGCGCGCTCGAAGGAGCTCGTGGAGCGCTTCCGGCGCGAAGGACGTGCGTACGCCCAGCTGCGCCATCAGGCGATCGTCGCGGTCCACGACCTCGTCGAGAAGGAGGAGACGGTCTACCTCGTCACCGACTTCGTCGACGGCGCAGACCTCACTCGGGTACTGGCGAAGGGCGGCACGCTGCCGCCGGAGTGCGCCGCCATCGTCGGCGCGCGGGTCGCGGAGGCGCTCGACTACGTCCACTTCAACCACCTCCTCCACCGCGACGTGAAGCCGGCCAACGTGATGCTCTCGCGCGACGGCGAGGTGAAGCTGATGGACTTCGGCATCGCGAAGGACGAGCGCGAGACCGACCTCACGCGCGCCGGGATGCTGGTCGGCAGCCCTTCCTACCTGGCCCCCGAGGTGCTCGGCGGCGACCCGGCCGACGCGAAGGCCGACGTCTGGGCGCTCGGAGTCACGCTCTACGAGCTGCTCACCGGCGAGAAGCCCTTCAAGGGACGCGACGCCGAGGAGCTCTTCCGCGCAATCCGGAAGGGCTCCTTCCGCCGCATCCGATCGATCACCCCGGCGTGCCCGCGGGGGCTCGCGCGCGCCGTGGAGCGCTGCCTCAAGCGCAGCCCCCGGTCACGCTGGGAGTCCGCCGGCGCGCTAGCGCGAGCGCTCGACGCGTGCGCGGCGAAGATCCTTGCCGGCATGCAGCCGCAGGCTCGCCGCAGGGCGCTGCTGCGGTGGTTGGTCCGGCGTCCGCCGCTCAAGTGGATCGTCAGCCCCATCCCCGAGATGCACCCGCAGGCGCGCCTCGTCGCGCTCATGACCCACCGCGGCTTCGCGAAGGAGGAGGAGGCGCTGACGCGCATCGACGCGGCGACGCTCCTCTCGACGCGGGCGGTGGATCTGCCGGACGAAGGCGAGGATGGAGCCACGAGCCAGTCCTCGCCACCCCGCCGGCGCTCTCGCGGTGCGACCATCGCGCTCGTCGTCGCGGTCGCGGCGACGCTGCTCGGCCTCTGGCTCATGCCGCTCCCCTTCCGGTTCTGAGACTTCTTGACCCCAGTCAAGGCCGAGCCTCGCGGGGACTGATTCACCTGGAGCGTATCGACAGCCATCTCGCTCCAGGGGGTCCCGTGCACCACGTCGACGGCTCACGCCTCACGCTCGCCGCACTCGGCCTCCTCGTCGCCACGGCCGCGCTCTCGGCTTGCGGCTCTTCGCGCAAGGTGGCGGACGGCCGGCCGGTCTGCCAGCGCTGCCACGGCGGCACGAACGGCAACGCCGCCCCGCCTGCGAGCGTGAACGGCGCCACGGCGACGACCGACGTGAAGGTCGGCGCGCACCAGGCACACCTCGTGGCGGGCCGGCTTCGCGGTCCGGTCCCGTGCGGCGAGTGCCACGTCGTGCCCGCCGACATGCAGCAGCACGAGGCGGGGATCGCGGCCGTGGCCGCGGGGACCGCGCAGCGCGTCGTGTTCGGCCCACTGGCCGAGCGCGGCAGTCCAGTCGCCGCGTGGTCGCCGAGCACTGAGCGGTGCAGCAACACCTACTGCCACGGCGCGACGCTCGGCCACGGCGGGACGAACCACGAGCCGGCCTGGACGATCGTGGACGCCGGCCACTCGGAGGCGGCCTGCGGCACCTGCCACGGCTTCCCACCGGTGAACGCGAGCCACCCGGTCGTGACCATCGGCTTCCCGCTCACCTCGGATCCCTGCGTCGGCTGCCACTCGCAGACCGTCACCGGCGTCATCGACGCCAGCGGGTTCCCGACCATCGACGTCGCGGGGGGGAAGCACATCGACGGCATGATCAGCGTGCTGTCGGGAACGTGCACCGGCGGCGCCTGCACCTGCTGCCACGGCGGACCGCCCACGACGGGCGCGCACGGCGCCCACGTCACGTCCGAGCCGGCGGCCTACGGCGAGGCCAGCCTGACGCCGACCACCGCGACGAGCTACGACTTCGGCTGCGGCAGCTGCCACCCACTCTCGGCGGCCAGCCACCTCAACGGCACGGTGGATGTCACGCTCGACCTCCCCGGCGCGCCGGCCGGAAGCCTCCGGGGGCTCAACGATCCAGCGGCCGCCTATGACCAGGTCGCCGGAACCTGCAGCGGTGTCTACTGCCACTCGACCGGCCAGGCGAGCCCGGGCTACCGCACGTCGCCCGCCTGGACGTCGGGGTCGAAGCTCGGCTGCGACGGCTGCCACGCCAACCCGCCCAACTACAAGAGCGGGGGCGCGGGTGCCGCGACGGCCAACGGCCACGTCGGCCGCTTCACCTTCGCCACGGACGTGATCGCGGCTGGCCACTTCGCCGGCCTTCCGGCGGCGCTCCACCAGGGCTCGGCGCACGGCGGCGGGATCGACACGCAGTTCGCGGGCGACTCGGCGGCGCCGATCACCTGCCAGACCTGCCACTACGCGACCGCCAATCCCGCCAACACCGGGCCGTCGGGCTTCTACTACCTCGACACGACCGGGACCTATGACGAGGCTGACGCCGCCGGGACCGCGATCGTCATCGCCTGCGCCGGCTGCCACGACGGCGGCGCCGGGAGCCCCGCACAGGGAGCCGGCAGCGTCGTGCCCCACTTCCACGTCAACGGCGTGCGCGACGTCGCCTTCGACCCCCGCACGTCACTCACCGTGACTACCGGGATGACGCTCCCGGGCTCGCCCGACGCTCCGACGCGCCCGTACTGGTACACGCGAGCGACGACCAACAACATCTCGGGAACCAACTCCTCGGTCGCGATCAACATCGCGTCGCTCACGGGCGGGGTGCTGGACGGCAGCACCTTCTCGCTCGAAGTCTCCAGCGCGGGCTGGGATCCTTCCACCAAGACCTGCAGCGGCGTCGCCTGCCACCTCAACGCCGCCAACCGCCCGGCCATCCAGTGGGGTGAGCCGTTCGGCACCTGCAGCGTCTGCCACGCCAAGTAGCCCAGGCCACCGGGCGGGCGACGCCGTGCCGCCCGCGTCTCACCCTCCCCGCTCCCCGTCGGGGGAGAGGGGAGGATCGCGCACGCTAGTCCGCGATCTTCGTGCGCGGCGCGTCGGCCCAGAGCCCCTCGATGTCGTAGAACTCGCGGGCCTCCTTGCTCATGACGTGCGCGACCACGTCGCCGTAGTCCACGAGGATCCAGCGGCCGGTCTCGTACCCCTCGACGCCGACCTTGGAGACCCCCGCGTCCTTCATCTCGCTCGCGACGTGGTCGGCGATCGCGCTGGCCTGCCGGTCGCTGTCGGCGGTCATCACGACGAAGTACTCGGCGTAGCTCGTGAGGCCGCGGACGTCGAGCACGAGGACCTCCTCGGCCTTCTTGTCGAGCCCCGCCTTCGCGATGGCGAGCGCCAGCGGGCGGCTCGGATCCGGGCGGTCGACGGGCGCCGGACGCGGCGCCTCCCGGGG
>JBAVTL010000612.1:0-18039 GCA_049696175.1 Anaeromyxobacteraceae bacterium | reverse complement strand
GGCCCCAGCTTGGTCGTCGCAGCCGCCGCAGGCTTCACGAACGGAGACAGGGCCAGACCGAAGGAGGCGCGGTACCCGCTCTCTTCGGGGAGATAGTTCAGGCCCATGAAGAGGCCAAGGCCCGGCTTGACGCGCCAGCGAAGGGCGGCGCCGAGGTTTGCGCCTTGCGGGCCGGTGAGGGCCTCGACGGCGACCTCGGTGTTGCGTGGGGTGGCGACGGTCAGTGCCGCGCCGCCCGCGAATCCGGCGGACGCGCCGAACTCACCGCCGGCGAACGCCGTGGCGCGGATCGGCCCCAACTGCGCGGTGGAGACCGCGACTCGCACGCCAGGGACGAGATCGCCGTTGAGCCGGTCGGCGAAGGCGCTGACGGCCACGCCCGGCAGGAGGGCTGCGGGCGGCAGGAGCTGCAGCTTCAGCGCGGCGCCGAAGTGGACGCGGCTCGGGAGCGGATCGCCCGGCTGGCCCCACTCGCGCATGGTCAGGCCCAGATCCAGCGGTGCGGCGACGCCGAGGACGGCATAGAGGGGGAGCGGCCCCACCCTGGCGCTCTGGCCCGAGACGTCGTCGAGACGAAGCTCGGCGCCGAGCAGGCCGTTGCCGCGGCCGACCGTCGTGGCGTCCGGGACGTCGAGGATGCCAGCCTCACCGGACCGCGCCGGAAAGGTCTGTGCGGCGGCGTGCGCGCAGAGGAGGAGGCTGAGCCCAAGGGCGGCGACGAACCGGCTCACGGTGCTCACTCCTCCTCGGGCACGCGGTCGGTCCCCGGGGCCGCGCGCTGGCTGCCACGCGTGAGGCCGAACTGGCTCAGGGTCCGCTCGACGCTGCGCATGCTGACCGGGTGTCCCTGGCGCGTGAGATCTTCGGCGATCTCGGCCGCGCTGCGTTCGGGGTGGCGCAGACGGTTGGTGACGATGAAGCGCACGACCTCGATCGGCCTGCGCCAAGGGGCGCGCGGCCCCGGGGGTCGCGCATGCAGCCCCTCCAACCCCTGGTCCCTGAAGCGGCGCAACTTCTCGTAGTAGGTGCTGCGGGAACGCCCGTACTGCCTGAGGACTTGGTCCAGATCCCTGCCGCTGGTCTCACCCTCGATGAGCATGACCAGATCAAGCGCCGCCTCGTCCTCCGGACGGATGGCGAGGCTCCCTCCCGGGCCTCTGACCTCGTGGACTGGCGGGCGCTTGTTCATGGCTATCGGGCGGTCGGCGGTGGGGCGCCGGCGGCGCTCGTCGCGGCCGCGATGGCTGCGGTGCGGTCGACGGTGACGGGAGTCTGCTTCCTCAGTGAGGCCAGGCGATCGGTGACGGCCTTCCCGCGCTTCGACGCGGATGCGCTCGCCGTGAGCTGCGCCGCCTGGACGCGAGCGAGGACCGAGAGCTCGGAGACGCGGAGCGCTGCCGCGACGTCCGGTCGAGCGGCGAGCCCGGCGTCCGTGGCGGCGAGGGCGAGGAGGAGGTTGTCGATGTGCCCGTTCGCGACGCGGATCCTCACGGCCGGTCCGAACATGTGGCCGCCGCCAGCGCCCCAGTTCTGAAGCTCCGGAACCAGCTCCCGGAAGCGGACGGGGCGGCCGGAGATCGTCGCGATCACGTGCTTGGCCTGCTCTTCGGTGACCGCCGTCGACTTGCCCAGGGATTCGAGGAACTTCTCGTCCAGGATTACCCCCCGCTGCTTGCGGCTCATGGAGAGGAAGTGCCCCTTGGCCTGACCGGCGAACTGCATGCGCGCCCACCCCTCGAGGAGCGCCCGCTGGGCCGGGAGTTCCTTCTCGTCCGCGAAGCGCTGCTCGGCGACCTCCCCGACCGCGAAGCCAGGGTTCAGCTCGATCGGCCCGAAGAGCTTCCCCTTGGGCGCCGCGAAGGCCACCTTCGCGAGCGCCGGGTCGAGCTCCTTCCTGCCCACCAGCCCAGTGTCGCCGCCCTTGGCAGCGGAGCCGTGCAGCGACTTCGCCGCCTCCAGCCCGAACTCCCCGCCGGAGGTGAGGCGCTTCAACGCCGCGGCCGCCTCCTCCCGGGTGGCCAGGACCACCAGGCGCAGGCGAACCTTGTCGCCGTTCTCATGGAACAGGGCCTTGATCTGCTCCTCCGGCGGCTTCGACTTCGCCACGATCTCCCGCTCCCAGTAGATCCGGGCGAGGGCCTTCGCCCGCGTGGTCTCGACGGCGTCGCGAGTCGGGGCGGCGTTCGCGAGCCCGGTCCGCCTGGCCTCGGCGGCCAGCAGCAACTCGTCGACGAGGCCGTCGACGAAGGCCCCCGGCTGGGCGACGGCGCCCGAGTTGGCGCGGAGGTATTCGGCGGCGCGAACGGTGACGTCCTCGGCCGACAGCGCGATCTCTCCGACGCGGATGACGGCGCTGCCGCCTTGCGCCTGGGTGAAGAGGGCTGCGGTGAGGATGGCGGTGGCGATCATCGAATGTCTCCCTTGCCGGAGGCCGAAGCCCCCGCGCTCTCGTTAGTGCCGCCGCCGGCTCCCGCGCCTCCGGCCGAGCCCGTTGACGACTTCGGCTTGTACGCCTTCGAGACGACGTTCTTGAGCTCGGGGTTCTTGCCGCTCTTGTCGCCGTGGCAGGCCGAGCACATGTCCATCGAGTCGGCGCCCAGGTAGAAGAGCTTCGGGTTGTCCGAGCCGTGCGGGTTGTGGCAACTGGCGCACGTGAAGTCACGGTTCGGCCGGCGGGGATCGAGGAGGTCGCCGCCGACCACGTGGCCGGATGAGACGATGGGGCTGACGTGCTTGCCGTCCTGCTGCTTCGGGTGACACCCGATGCAGAGGTCATTCACCTTCCTGGGCATGAGGCGCCCGTACGCGGTGCCGTGGGGATCGTGGCAGCCGACGCAGCCGTAGCGCTCCAGGGCGGCGTGCTTGTTCTTGCCCTTGTCCACCGGCTGGTGGCAGGCGTAGCACTGCTTCTTGCCCTCGCCTGCCTTCAGCACGTTCCGGCTCGCCGCGCCGTGCGCGCCGTGGCACTCGGTGCAGGACTTCTTGACCGGCGGGTGGATCACCTTGCGCATGGTCACGTCGTCCTGGTGGCAGAGGAAGCAGGTCTCGTTCATCGTCGCCTTCGCCAGCAGCTTCGGCTGGTCGGAGGTGTGCGGGGCGTGGCAGACGGCGCAGTCACCGACCGTCACCGCGCTGTGCGGGAACTTGTCCTTGTCCTTGCGCGGGTGGCAGCCGTAGCAGGTGTCCACCGCCGACTTCTTGAGGAGCTTCAGGTTGTCGCCGGAGTGGCCGATGTCGTGGCACTGCCCGCAGTCGCCGCGGTTGAGCGCCGCGTGGACGACCGGCTTGCTCATGTCGAGCCGGAAGGCGGGGCCGGGGCTACCCTGCGTGGTCGGGGCCTTGGAGTCGTGGCACCTGAGGCAGAAGGCGTTTCCCGCGGCCCGGATCGAGTTGGGCGCGTCGGAACCGTGCGGGTTGTGGCACTCGAGGCAGCGTCCCTCGGCGACCGGCGCGTGCTTCACGGCCTTGGTCAGGAGCGGCTCGACCTCGTGGCAGTTGAGGCAGATCTTGTCCGGCGGGTCGTTCAGCAGCCCCTTGTAGTTGGAGGAGTGGGGCGAGTGGCAGGAGAGGCAGCTTCCCTGGCGGACGGCCGTGTGGACGTTCTTGGACTGGTCCTTGCGCGCGTGGCAGTCGTAGCAGAGCTCCGGCTCCTGCTTCTTGAGCGCCCACTTGGCCGCGGTCTGGGAGCGGCACTTGCCGGCTTCGCCGGACTGAGGGGAGTGGCAGGCGGTGCAGTCGTTCTTCGCGAGCGAAGGGTGGAGGAACGCCTTCTGAGCCACGGCGGAGTGGCAGGACATGCAGCGCTCACCCGGTGCGTTCGCAGGCTTTCCCGATGGTGCGGGGGCTGAGGCCGGGCTCGGCGCGGCGGCGGGTTCACCGGCGGGGACCTGCTTCATGCCGGGAGGTGGCGGCGGAAGCGGGACGTCGATGGCCGACGCCTGGCCGATGGTGGCCGCGGGAAGGAGCACGGCCAGCGCCGCGGCGACCAACGGTGCCAGGTTGAGTCGGTCGGCGTTTCTGGAGAGCACGGGGATCATCTCGCTCCGTCCTGATTGACTCGATGGCGGGTGCAGGGCGACGCCCCGGCGGGTGCAAAGGTGGTGCCGGTAAGGTTGCGAAGTTGCGGGCAGTCGCTTATCCCACGCCAACCGCGAATCCGGCCGACTTTGGCGCTTGAAATCAGAGACTTGCACCTACATCGGCTCCAGGAAGCATTCGTTTAGCCCCTTTACATCGGACCGAAAGGGTGGCGAAATCGCCCAGTCCCTGCGTGATTTCACCCGAACCCAGGACTCGAATCCTGCTGACTCTGGCGGTGCCGTCTGGAGCGAATCATCTCCACATGATCATCGGCATGGCGGTTGCGCTCCAAGGACCCGCGTCTCCCTTCACCGGACACGAGAATCCTCGTTGAACCTCTTCGGATCGCTCTTCCGGCGCCTCGACGCCAGCATGCGGGCGCGCATCCTCGCGCCGACGGCCATCCTCTTCGCGATCACGCTCGCCGCCATGGTGACCGGTGCGGTCATCGTCTACTCGAAGGACATGGATCGCAGCCGCCGGGAGCGCGCGGAGCTGTTCGCCAACATGGTCGCGGGGGGCATCTCGAACGTGATGCTCTCCGGTCAGCCCGGCGAGGTCCCTGGGCTGCTCGGGACGCTCATCAGCCACCGGAACGACCTGGTCGTCGCGAGCCTGCTCGGCCCGACCGGCGTCGTCTCCGCCTCCACGGATCCGGGAATGCTCGGCAAGCACCCGTGGCCCGCTCCACAGAAGATGGAGGGGACGACGGTGCTCCCGGCGCCAGGCGGTGACGACACTGTCTTCGCCGTGCTCCAGCCGATCGCCAACCTCCCCGCCTGCGCGCGGTGCCACGGCAGCGCCGCGACCAACAACGGCTGGCTCGACCTGCGCTTCACGCGCGAGCCGGTGCTCGACTCGGAGATGCGGCTGGCGCGGACGCTCACGTTCTCCGCGGGGGCTGCCTTCATCGCGCTCCTCGTGATCCTCCTCTGGCTCCTGGGGCGCGAGGCGGTCACGCCACTGCAGCGGCTCGTGGCTGCCATGCACCGGGCGGAGTCGGGTGATCTCGGCGTGCGGGCGGACGAGGGGCGTCCCGACGAGCTGGGTGACGCAGCGCGGAGCTTCGACGCCATGCTCGCCTCGCTGCGCCGGAGCCAGGCGGAGCTGGAGGCCTTCTACCGGGAGCGGATGGTCCGCGCGGATCGGTTCGCCGCGGTGGGCGAGATCGCCACCGGGCTCGCCCATGAGATCAAGAACCCGCTCGCGGGGCTCTCCGGCGCGCTGGAGTTGATGGCCGAGGACCTGGCGCAGAATCCGCGCCACTCCGAGATGGTGGGCGAGATGCGCCATCAGGTGCAGCGGCTCTCCAACACGATGGAGAGCCTCCTCTCGTTCGCGCGCCCTCCCAAGGCGCGGCTGCGCGCCTCGGACGTCAACGTCTCGCTGGAGAAGGTGCTCTTCCTGATCCGGCAGCAGTGCCGCGACGGGTGCGTCGCCATCATCCCCGACCTCGGCGCGGGGCTGCCGGCCGTCCTCGCCGATCCGGCCCAGCTCGAGCAGGTCTTCCTCAACCTCTGCCTCAACGCCTGCCAGGCGATGCAGCGCAGCGAGGGCTCGCGCCTGATCGTCCGCTCGCGGAAGGGCGAGGGGACGGTCCACGTCGAGATCGAGGACAGCGGGCCGGGCATCCCCGCGGAGGCTCGCGCCAACGTCTTCAAGCCATTCTACACGACGAAGGGGCAGGGGAACGGGCTCGGCCTCGCCATCTCCGCCCGGATCGTGAGTGAACACGGCGGCCACATCGGCTATCGTTGCCCGCCGGACGGCGGCACCATCTTCACAGTGACGCTCCAGCAGGCGCGCGCCTCCGGTTCGCGGGCCGCGGAGCACGCAGCGTAGACGACAGGAACCCCCAGGAATGCCCAACAGCCCCGCGCGCATCCTCGTCGTGGACGACGAGAAGCTGATCCGCTGGTCCGTGTCCGAGCGGCTCCAGCGAGACGGCTACGTCGTCGCCACCTCCGAGACGGGGGAGCAGGCGCTCGAGGCGATCGCGGCGGACCCGCCGGACCTCATCCTGCTCGACGTGCAGCTCCCAGGCATCAACGGCGTGGAGACGCTCCAGAAGGCGCTCGCGCTGCAGCCCGAGGTGAGCGTCATCATGATGTCGGCCCACAGCACGGTGGACACCGCCGTGGACGCGATGAAGCACGGCGCGCTCGACTTCCTCGTGAAGCCCTTCCCGCTGCAGCTGCTCGACGCGGCGGTGGAGCGGGCGCTCACCACCGCCCGCACTCGCCTGCAGATCGCGACGCTCACCGCGGAGCGGAAGGGCTCGAGCGCGCTCGGGGCGCTCGTCGGCGGCTCGTCGGCGATGGAGCAGGTCCGGTCGATGGTGGGCCGGCTCGCCGGGAGCGACGCGACCACCGTCCTCATCGAGGGGGAGAGCGGCTCGGGCAAGGAGGTGGTGGCGCGCGCCATCCACTTCGAGAGCGGCCGGGCGGAGCGCCCTTTCCTACAGGTGAACTGCGCGGCGCTGCCGGAGCAGCTCCTCGAGAGCGAGCTCTTCGGTCACGAGCGCGGCGCCTTCACCGACGCCCACGTCCAGAAGCGCGGCATCTTCGAGACGGCCGACGGCGGCGCGGTCATGCTGGACGAGATCGGCGACCTGCCGCCGGGCGGCCAGGCGAAGCTCCTCCGGCTCCTCGAGAACAAGACCTTCCGGCGTGTCGGCGGCGTGACCGAGCTGCGGGCAGACGTGCGCGTCATCGCGGCGACCAACGTGGACCTCGAGCACCGGGTGAGCGACGGGCGCTTCCGCGCGGACCTCTTCTTCCGGCTCAACGTCGTCCGGATCACGGTGCCGGCGCTGCGGGATCACGCCGACGACGTCCCGGCGCTCTGCGCCGCCTTCATCGCCCGCTTCAACCAGGAGATGAAGCGCCACGTGCAGGGCGTGTCATCGTCGGCCATGGAGTACCTCAAGGCCTACGCGTGGCCCGGGAACATCCGCGAGCTGCGCAACGTCATCGAGCGCGCCTTCATCCTCTACGCGGGGATGGAGGAGGTGCGGCCGGAGCACCTGACGCCGGAGATCCGGAAGGCGACGCAGGCGAAGCGGCAGGAGCGCGGGGTCCCCTCGGTCGGCGCGGAGGGGGTCGTGCTCGAGGACGTCGAGAAGAAGCTGATCGTCGAGGCGATGGAGCGCTCCGCCGGGAACCAGTCGAAGGCGGCGAGGCTGCTCGGCGTGTCGCGGGACACGCTGCGCTACCGGCTGAAGAAGCACGGGCTGGCCTAGATCGCCCCCTCACCCTGACCCTCTCCCCCGGTGGGGGAGAGGGAAATGATCCCCCTCTCCCTCACTGAGGGAGAGGGTTAGGGTGAGGGAGATCTTCTCGGCCTACTCCGCCTCGGCCGTCCGCCCGTTCACCGGCCACTCGATCGCCTCAGCGAGCGGCTGCAGCTCCCTGCGGAGCTTCTCCTTCGCGCGCAGCTCGAGCTGGCGCGCGCGCTCGCGGGAGAAGCCGAAGTGGGCCCCGACGTCCTTCAGCGTCATCGGCGCGTCGGTCAGGATCCGGTTCTGGACGATGAACTTCTCCCGGTCGTCGAGCCGGTCGAGCGCGACGCGGACCACGCCGGCCGCGAGCCGGCGCTCCTGGCGCGAGCCCATCTCGTCGTCGGCGGCGACGCCGATCCACGGGACGTGGTCACCGTGGGTGCTGGTGCCGTCCTCGCCCCAGGGCGCGTCCAGCGAGAGGTCGCGGCCGTCGAGCCGGCGCTCCATCTCCGTCACCTCGGACTCGCGGACGTGGAGCCGGTCGGCGACGAGATCGGCGCCGGAGCCCCCGCCGAGCCGCTCCAGCTCGCGCTTCGTGCGGGCGAGCGAGAAGAAGAGCTTTCGCTGCGCCTGCGTCGTCCCGATCTTCACGAGCGACCATGAGCGCAGGATGTAGTTCTGGATGTACGCGCGGATCCACCAGACGGCGTACGAGATGAGCCGGATCTCCTTGTCGGGGTCGTACTTCTGCACGGCCTTCATCAGGCCGATGTTCCCCTCCTGGATCAGGTCCGCCAGCCGGAAGCCGTAGGTCCGGTACTCGTGCGCGACCTTCACGACGAAGCGCAGGTTGGCGGTGATGAGGTTGTGCGCGGCGCGGGGGTCGCCGTCGTCGCGCCAGGCACGCGCGAGCCGCGCTTCGTCTTCGGACGTGAGGAGGGGGACCGTTCGGATCTCGGCGAGGAAGAGGTCGAGAGGATCTCTTGGAGCCGCCACGCGCTGTCGGGTCATCGCCCCCTCCGGTGATGAACGTTGGTTCCGCTTGCTGAGCAAACAGTGTGCTTGGGTAGGACAGGCACATTCAAACAGATTCGTAGGTAGCTTGTCTCTATGCGCCAGAATGGCGCGGCTTCTGATGAAGCAGAAATTATGGGTACCGAGGTGGCACGGCGCGTACCTTTCGGGTCAGGCCTGCGCATTTTCTCTACAGGCCCCAGTTGCGTATACAGAGGTGAGGCCGCATTTTGATATTGCCGAATGCGGAAGGGATGGAACGACCCCGGATGTCGATAGGTGAGGAAGAACAGGAGCTTGCGCAGGAGGAGGCCGAGGGCACGGCCACTCCGGACGATCGCGATGATGCGGCTGCCGAGGGCCGTGCGAGCCATCTGGGGTTCGTCGCGCACGAGATACGCAATCCCCTGTCCACGGCACTCTGGACCGCGGAGTTGCTGGGGCGGATGAACGCAGAGGATCGTGCTGGAGCCCGCGGAGAAAAGCTCGCCGGGATGTGCCTGCGGTCGCTTCAGCGCGTCCGGCACCTCGTCGAGGACCACCTGCTCAGCGAGCGGCTCGACACCGGGCTCTTCCCGATCCGGGCCGAGGTCGTGGCGCTCCTCGACGCCGTCGTGTCGGCGGAGGGACGGCGCGGAGCCTCGGAGCAGCCCATCGAGCTGGAGCTCTCGCCCGAGCTGGGCGTGCTCGCGGATCGCGCTCTCCTGGGGCGGATGCTCGACGCCCTCCTGGACGTCGCAAGCCAGGGGGTCTCCACGGTTCGGGTCACCGCCCGCGCGTCGGACGGCGAAGTGCACCTCGTCGTCCGAGGGGCCGTTCCGGACGCGAGGGCGCTGGAGGATCCGTTGAAGGGGGCGGCCTCCGACACCAGGGGGAGGGCGCTCGCGCTGCCAGCTGCCCGCCGCGCCGCCGTGCGGATGGGCGGTCGGCTCGAGCTCCGCGCAGGCGCGCTGGAGCTGACGCTCCCGGAGGCGTCGCACGAGCGGTCCGACGAGGGGTGAATCAGGCCAGCGCAAGCGGGAGCCGGCGGCTGGTTTCCCCCGTCGAACCGGGGGCTTCGCTTGACATGGCACTCGCCGGCGGATAGAACCGCGCCCTTTCCACGGCAAGTCCTCCGCGGCCATCCGGACGCGCGGCGGACCAATGCGAGGTGTACACATGGCGACGGGTCTGTTGGCGAAGAAGGTCGGGATGACGCAGGTCTTCACCCCCGAGGGTGACTGCATCCCGGTGACGGTGATCGAGGCGGGGCCCTGCACGGTCGTCCGCCGCAAGAGCGCGGAGAAGGACGGCTACGACGCCGTCGTCCTCGGCTTCGGTCAGATGGAGGAGAAGCACGCGCACCGGCTCAGCAAGGCGGAGCTCGGCGTCTTCAAGAAGGCCGGCACCCCCATCTTCCGGCACCTCAAGGAGGTCCGCGTCAAGGACGCGAAGGTGCTCGGCGAGCTGAAGGCGGGCGACGTCCTCACGGTGGACAAGGTCTTCAAGCTCAACCAGCGGATCGACGTCGCTGGCGTCACCAAGGGGCGCGGCTTCGCCGGCGTCATCAAGAAGTGGGGCATGCACGGCGCGGCGCGTGACTCCTCGACGGCGCACGAGCACCACCGGCACGTCGGCGCGATCGGCCAGCGCAAGACGCCGGGCAAGGTCTGGAAGGGCAAGCACCTCCCCGGCCACTACGGCAGCGATCAGATCACCATCCAGAACCTGACGATCGTCGGGATCGAGCCGGAGTCGAACGTGCTGCTCGTCAAGGGCGCGGTCCCCGGTCACGCTGACGGCGTCCTCTTCGTCAACACGGCGGTCAAGGGCCAGCCGAGGGCGAAGCAGGTGCAGGTCGAGCGCGCCCGCGCGAAGCCGAAGGTCTAGCCAGCTTCGGGCAGGACGCCTCACACGAACGCCGCCTCGGGAGACCGGGGCGGCGTTCTTCGTGGTGCCACTGGGCGAGGTGAGGCGGCGCTGCTCCTCGCGCCGGACTGCGCCGTGGCGCGGGAGCCACCTGCGTGCCATCATTCGCCTCCATGTCGATCACGGTAGCGGTCGTCCTCTTCACAGGCGCGCTGGCGCGAGCCTCACCGCCCTCGCCATGCGCACCCGCCGGCGAGCCGGCTCCAGCGCAGTGCGCACCGTGCCCCACCTCCCTGTGAGCCCGGCGGACGCCGGAAATGCGACGCGCAGCGGCCTCGCGGTGGTCGCCCTGCTGGCGCTCGCCGTCTGCGCCTACTCGACGACCCTTCCCAACGAGTTCACCTGGGACGATGAGTACGTGCTCCTCCAGAACGATGCGGTGAGGAGCCTGTCGAACGTCTCGACGTTCTTCTCGAACGCCGCCACGTCATCGTCGTACGGCGGTCTCGTCGTGTACCGGCCGCTTCGTACCCTGGCGTTCGCGCTCGCCTACCACGCCTGGGGCCTGGCGCCGCTCGGTTACCACCTCGTCAACCTCCTCCTGCACCTCGTCAACGTCCTCCTGGTCCGTGCGCTGGCCAGGCGCTACCTCGGCGATCCGCGATGGGCGCTGCTCGCCGCGGCCCTCTTCGCCGTCCACCCGCTGAACTCGGAGGCCGTGGCCGGCGTGGTGGGCATGGGGGACCTGCTCTCGACGGCGTTCGTCCTCGCCGCCCTCCGGTTGCACGCCGACCTGGCTCCAGCGGGGGTGGTGGACTGGCGCCGCGCTGCCGGCGTGGTCGCGCTCTCCTGCGGCGCGCTGCTCTCGAAGGAGACCGCGCTGGTCCTTCCGTTGCTCGTGGTCGCGCACGAGCTCCTGCTCGGAGAGCGTCTCGTCCGGTTCGGACGCGCCAGGCTCGCCTATCTCGGCGCGCTGTTCGCCAGCGCAGCCGGCTTCTTCGCGCTCCGGACCGCCGTGATCGGCGGCCTCAACGCGGGAAGATACGAGGGGCTCACCTTCGCGCGAACGATGTGGATGCAGGCCGACGTGCTCGCCCGCTACCTGCGGTTCCTGGTGGCGCCGGCCGGGCTCTCGGTGCGCCACGCGATCCGCATCCCGTCGTCCTTCTTCGAACCGCGGATCGTGCTCTCGGTGGCCGCGATCGCGGGCTGCGTCGCGGCGGCCGTCGCGGCGAGGCGTCGGGCGCCCGTGCTCGCCTTCGGCATCGCGTGGTTCTTCATCGCCCTCCTGCCGGTGATGAACCTCGTGCCGCTCCCGGGCGCCATGATGGGGGAGCGCTTCTGCTACCTCCCTTCGGTGGGGGCCTTCCTGGCCATGGCGGAGGCGCTCCGGCGTGCAGCCGAGACGCGAGGGCGCGTGCTCGTGCTGGCGGGAGCCGGTGGGGCTGTCGCGGCGTTGACCGCCGCGACGTTCGTGCGGTGCCAAGACTGGCGCGACAACGTCACGCTCTTCGAGGCGGCGGTCCGAGTGGCACCGGAGTCGAACGCCGTGCGGGTCAACCTGATCAGGGAGTACGGGCGCAGGCAGCAGCCGGAGCGGGCGAGGCTTCACCTGGAGGCGGCCGCTCGGAACACCCGTGCATACGCCGAGCGTTACGTGACGCTCGGTGAGGTGGCCGAGACGAAGGGCGATCGCGGCGAGGCGTCCGGCTGGTACCGGCGAGCCCTGGGGTTGGCCCCCTCGGATGCGCGGGCGCAGGCGGGACTCGCGCGCCTCGGTCGGCGAGCGGGTTCGAGTCCCTGAGCCCCGGTCGCAGCGGATCACCGCCTCTGGTAGAGTGCCCGAGCGTGAAACCCGAGTGGCTTTCCCGGTGGACCGTTCGCCTTGCCCAGGGTCTTCCCCTTCTGTTCGTGGCTGCGGTCGCCGTCTACTACGGTTGTTTCACCCTCCGGCGTCCATATCACCTCGACACGGTGCTCCATCTCGACAGCGTTCGGGCGCTCCTCGAGAGGGGGGTGCTGGAGACGGCGTTCCCGAGCCGAGTTGGAAACACGCTGCTCTACCTGCCCGGCGTGGCGCTTGCGGGGGAGGCGGGGCTCGTCTGGACGAGCGTGGTGGTCGTCGTGGCGACGACCGCGCTCTACTTCCTGACGCTGCGCGTGGACTTTGGTGATGCGGTCGCGCTCGCGGCGGCCGTTTCTTTCGCCACGGCACCCGCAGTCATCCTCACCGCCACGCACCTGAAGGAGGACGCTAACGCTCTGCTGCTTGCGCTCGCGGCGCTCGCCCTCGCGGGGCGAGCTGGGGGGGGCTTTCGCTCCATCTTCGCGGGGGCGCTCTGTGGACTCGGAGTCCTGACCAAGGAGTATGGAGTCGCGTTCGTCCCGTTCGTGGCGGCGCAAATGTTCGTGTGGCGCGGACGGCCGGAGGCCGTGGGTGACTTCGTCCGCCCGATGACCTGGCAGAGAGCATGGCCGACGCTGGCGGCCTTCCTTGCAGGCGCTGGCGGCATCATCCTCCTGGTCTCCCCAGGTCATTTCGGCATCCTCCGGGGCATGACCAGCAGTCCGTATCAGGCGCAGTTCCTCGGGCTGCAGCAGCTCCTTACCGGGGGACCGTGGTCCGCGTGGAGGGAGGGGACGTCGCACCTCTCTGGGTGGGCCCCCTTCGCGGTGGTAGCGCTCATCGTCGCGGCCCGGGCGAGGAGGTGGACGCCGATCCTGTGGGCTGGAGCCGGGGCGGTTCTCTTTGTCTTGTTGTCGACGACGACGGTGACCGTCGGACGAATCTTCGGGCCGGTCATCTTGCTGATGATGCCCGTGGCATGGAGCGGAGTCCGCCTCGCATTGCGGACGGCCGCGGCGAAGCTATGGCCTCTCGGCCCGGTGGAGGCGGTCTCCGATGGCGCCGTGCTCCTCGTCGCGGTCGTCCTTGCATCGTGGCACGTCGCTGACGTGACGCCGACGCTCGCGTACCGGAAGGCATATCCGCCGCAGGCCCGTTACTTCGAGGGCCTGGGGCGTGCAACTCCACCAGGCACCGTCCTGTACGGGATGGACAACTGCAGTGTCGCCACGTACTTCACGGGCCTTCCTTGCCGAACTCACCCCGTGGACGCAACCCCGGAGGTCGCACGCGCGTTCGTCGATGGATTGGTCGCGGAGGCGAAGCGGCGCCCGGTGCTGCTGCTGCATGATTTCGAGGCGTACGACAACGGGGCCATCGCCACGAATCTGGCCATGCGTGCTAACGCGCCATCGGCGTACGCGGCGCTCGGGGAGGACTACCACGGCCTTTCGTGGCCGGGATCCTGGGACGGGGAGGTCGAGAGGATCGAAACGACGACGGATTGCCGGGGGATTGGCGTGACTCGGTCTCCGAGCAACGTGCCGGCCCCGGGGTTCGAAGTCACGACCATGCTCTTCGCGTGCGGGTCGCCAGGCGAAGAGACCGTGCAGAGCCGCGTCGGAATCGGGTTTCGCGGCAGGCCAACGGCGCTCGGAACGATGAGCGTGAGACGGCTTGAACCCTGGTGAGTCGTTGGGCCGCACCGTCGCCGCCCTCCTGGCCGCGAAGGCGAAGCCTACCCCCCGACCGCCCCCAGCCCCTTCTTCTTCTCCCGCTCCATCTTGTAGCGCGACGTCTGGTCCAGCGCCTTCTTGCGCAGCCGGATCGACTTCGGCGTCACCTCGACCAGCTCGTCCTCGGCGATCCACTCCAGCGCGATCTCGAGCCCCATGTCGCGGGGCGGGGTGAGCATGACGTTCTCGTCACGCCCGGCCGCGCGGATGTTGGTGAGCTTCTTCTCCTTGCAGATGTTGTAGTCGAGGTCGCCCTCGTGGCTGTGCTCGCCCACGATCATCCCGGGGTAGACGTCGTCGCCCGGCTTCACGAAGAGCGCGCCGCGCTCCTGGCAGTAGTTGGCCGCGTAGGGGATCACCACGCCGATCCGGTCGGCGACGATGGCGCCGTTCTTCCGCTTCTCGATCCGCCCCTGCCACGGCTCGTAGCCGTCGAAGTAGGAGGACATGATCCCCTCGCCGCGCGTGAGCGTGAGGAACTCGCCGCGGAAGCCGATGAGGCCGCGGGCGGGCACGCGGAACTGGAGCCGGGTGCGGCCGGAGCCGACCGGCTGCATGTCGATCATCCGCCCCTTGCGCGGCCCCATGTTCTGCGTCACGCCGCCGACCGAGTCGTTCGGCAGGTCGCAGACCAGGATCTCCATCGGCTCGTGCGTGTCGCCGTTGATGACCTTCAGGATCGGCTCGGGGTTCGAGACCGTCAGCTCGTACCCCTCGCGCCGCATGTTCTCGACGATGACCGCGAGCTGCAGCTCGCCGCGGCCGACCACCTTGAAGGAGTCGGGGCTCTCGGTGTCCTCGACGCGGATCGAGACGTTCTTGTACGCCTCGCGGTAGAGCCGCTCGCGGATGTTGCGGCTCGTGACGTACTTCCCCTCCTTGCCGGCGAAGGGGCCGTCATTCACCTTGAAGACCATCGACATCGTCGGCTCTTCGACGCTGATGCGCGGGAGCGGGAGCGGCACGTCCGGGACGCAGATGGTGTCGCCGATGCCGATCTCCTCGGCCCCCGCGATGCACACGATCTCGCCGACGCCGGCCTCCTTCACCTCGGTCCGCTTCAGCCCCTCGTACGCGTAGAGCCGGACGACCTTCGCGTTGACGATCTTCCCCTCCTCGCGGATGACGGCGATCTGCTGCCCCTCGCGGATGACGCCCGACGCGACGCGCCCGATGGCGAGCCGGCCGACGTACTCGTCGTAGTCGAGGTTGTCCACCAGCATCTGGAGGCTCTCGTGCTCACCCGCTGGCGGCGCCGGGATGTGCGACATGATCGCGTCGAAGAGCGGCTTGAGGGTCGTGGACTCGAACGCGTCCTTCACCGTGTGGGCGGCGCGCCCCTCGCGGGCGATCGTGTAGATCACCGGGAAGTCGATCTGGTGCTCGTTGGCGCCGAGGTCGATGTAGAGCGAGTAGACGAGGTCGAGGACCTCCTTCGCCCGCGCGTCCTGCCGGTCCACCTTGTTGATGACGAGGACGCTCGGCAGCCCGAGCGCGAGCGCCTTGGAGAGCACGAAGCGCGTCTGGGGGAGGGGGCCCTCGGCGGCGTCCACGAGCAGGAGGACGCCGTCCACCAGCCGGAGCGCGCGCTCGACCTCGCCGCCGAAGTCGGCGTGGCCGGGCGTGTCCACGATGTTGATCTTCACCCCCTGCCAGGTGACCGCCGTGTTCTTGGCGAGGATGGTGATGCCCTTCTCGCGCTCGAGGTCGTTCGAGTCCATGACGCGCTCGACCAGCAGCTCGTTGGCTCGGAAGATGCCGGCCTGCCGCAGCATGAAGTCGACGAGGGTCGTCTTGCCGTGGTCGACGTGGGCTACGATGGCGACGTTGCGGATCTGTTCGCGGGCGATCATTTGGTAATCTTTCAAAAAAGGGCGGTCCTTATAGTCCCGCGCGGCGCGATACCGCAAGTGGACCGGTCCCGCCAGGTCCGCGTGACCCGCCGCGCGGACGGTGCGTGGTATCTTTCGGGGGGGTAGAAGCCGAGCGGCGCTGGCGACCGGGGGGGACGATGCCCGACGTGATTCTCTTCGTGGACGACGAGCCGGAGGTGCTCTCGATCCTGAGGAGGACCTTCACCGAGCGTGACGGCTACCTCACGCTGACCGCCTCCGGCGGCGAGGAGGCGCTCGCGATCCTCGGCGCGCGCGAGATCGATCTCCTCGTCACCGACCAGCGGATGCCAGGGATGACCGGCATCGAGCTGGCTGCCGCCGCGCGGCGGCTGCGACCAGGGCTCTGCGTCATCCTGCTGACGGCCTACACCGACCCCCGCGACATCATCGACGCCATCAACAAGGGGGAGGTCTACCGGTACCTGACCAAGCCCTGGGAGTTCGTGGACCTGCGCCAGTCGATCCTGCGGGCGCTCGAGCAGGTGAAGCTGAAGCGCGAGCGGGTGAGGCTCGACGCGGAGCTGGAGCGGCGGATCGCGGCGCTCGAGGTCGCGGCCGAGATCGCCCGCGACGTCGGCCTCGCCGAGAGCCGGCCGGCGCTCCTGGAGCGGCTCCTCGACCGGCTCCCCCGCGTGGTCAAGTGCGACGCGGCCGCGGCGCTCCTCGTCCCAGACGCCGGCCCGCCGGTGCTGGTGCTGCGCCCGGTCGCGGCACTGTCCGACCGCGCGCTCTTGCGCCTCCGTGAAGACGCGCTCGCCGCCTGGACGGAGACCACAGGCAGGGTGGCGCCGGAGAAGACGCTGCAGGTCAAGGTCACGAGCGCCGGCGGCGACGGGGCCGCGGCGGGCTTCTCCTCGCGCCTCACCGTCCCCGTCAACGTGGACGGGAAGCCGGTCGGCGTCATCGTCGTGGAGCGCGCCGCGGAGGAGGGGTTCGGCGATGGGGACGCCCGGGTGCTCGACCTCCTCGTCAACGAGATGGGGGAGGCCCTGGGCGCCTTCGCGGCGACGGCGATCGGCGAGCGCCGGCGGCTCGAGCAGGTCGTCGAGGCGATGGCGGACGGCCTGGTCGTGGCCCGGGCCGGGGGCGACGAGGTGATCGCCAACCCCGCCGCCCGGCGGATGCTCGGCGCCGCCGCGGACGGCCCCGTGAAGGCGCGCTGGCTCGCCGAGGTGCTCGGCTTCGATCCGGAGGAGCGGGCTCACGAGCTGGCCACGGCGCTCGATGCCGGCAGCGTCGTCTCGGAGGAGCTCACGGTCCACGATCGGACGCTCTCGTGGGCGCTGACCCGCGTGCTGGAGGGGGAGGGGCGGATCGGCGGCGTGGCGGTGGTGCTGAGGGACGTGACCGAGCAGAAGCAGCTCGACGAGCGGAAGGAGGAGTTCGTCCAGGTCGTGAGCCACGAGCTCCGCACGCCGCTGACCTCCATCACCGGCGCGCTCGACCTCATCCTGCAGGGGCTCGCTGGGCCGACCCCGCCCAAGCAGGCGCGCTACCTCAAGATGGCGCGCGACTCGGCCGAGAAGCTCAACGTGATGGTGGACGACCTGCTCGACCTCTCGCGCCTCGCGAAGGACAAGATGCGGATGGAGGTCGAGCTGACCACGCTCGACGACCTCGTGCGGGGGGCGGTCGAGCGCTTCCAGGGCGCCAGCGCGGAGAAGGGGATCGACCTCCAGCTCGAGAGCCCGCTCCCCGCGATCCGGGCGCTGGTGGACGGGGAGCGGATCGTGCAGGTCCTCTCCAACCTCCTCACCAACGCCGTGAAGTTCACGCCTGGCGGGGGATCCATCCGCGTGCGGCTCTTCACGTCGGCCGACTACCCGTCGGCGGCCGGGGTCAGCGTCTGGAACTCCGGGGAGCAGATCCAGGAGGCCGATCTCGAGCGGATCTTCGATCGCTTCGAGCAGGCGCGGAACGACCGCACCCGGCGCGTCAGGGGGACCGGGCTGGGGCTCGCCATCTCGCGCGGGATCGTCGAGGCCCACGGCGGCGCGATCTGGGCGGAGAGCACGCCTGGCGATGGGGCGCTGTTCGTGACGGTCCTGCCGATCGAGCCTCCGCCCGACCTCTCGCGGCAGGGGACGCGCCGCGCCGGGGGAGAGGCGCCGCTCGCCATCGTCGTGGACGAGCCCGACGCTGCCCACTTCGTGCGCTGGATCCTCGGCCGGGCCGGGTGGCGGGTGCGGGCGGTGCCGTCACCGGAGGACGCGATCGCGCTCGCGCGGCGTGTGCCGCCGGCGCTGGTGGTCTACGAGCCGGAGCTCCCCGGGCTGCGCGGCGTCCGCTTCGCCGAGGTCTTCCGGAGCGACGCGGAGACGCGCCGGACCGCGCTGCTCGCCGTCTCGAGGCCGGAGGCACGCGAGGTCGCGCTCCGCTCGGGCGCCGACCGGTTCCTGC
>JBAVTL010000611.1:0-1569 GCA_049696175.1 Anaeromyxobacteraceae bacterium | reverse complement strand
GCCTCGACGTCCGGGGCGGCCCCCTGCGCGCGCCCCTTCGCCGAGTCGCGCTCCCACGCGATCCGCGCCGCGAGGGTGTCGCGCAGGGCCACGAGATCCGCCGGCGACAGGAAGAGCAGGACGCGGCGCTGGTAGAAGTCGCGCACGCCGTCCACCCGGTACTCCACCCAGCGGACGAGGTCGGGTGGCGCCTCGGAGAGCCTCTCGGCGAGGTCGTCCGCGAAGAGGGCGAGCGTCCCCTTGTCGGCGCCGTGGAGGACGATCGTCGCCTCCGCGAACCCACCCACGCGCCGCGTGACCTCCTCGAGATCGAGCGCGCTGCGGCTGCGGGCGGGCAGCAGCTCGGCGATGTCCGGGCGGAGGTCCGAGTAGAGCCGGACCGTCCCCCACAGGCCGAGCGCCGCCACGCCCGCCGTCGCGGCGAGGATCGCGACGTGCCAACGTCCGGAGAACCGGACCCACCGTTCAGAGAGGCTCATCGGGCCGAACCTTTACCCGACTTCGGCCTCCCGCGCGCTCCCTAGATCTTCTCGAACTTCGCCTTGGGGGCGCCGCAGATCGGGCACTTCTCCGGCGCCTCGCCGAACTCGACGTCGCCGCAGACCGGGCAGAGGTAGACGTCCATCGTCGAGAGGTCCTTGCCCCCCTTCATCGCGTCGAGCGCCTGCTTGAAGAGCCGCGCGTGGACCTTCTCCGCCTCCAGCGCGTAGTTGAACGCGACCTTGGACTTGTGGCCCTCCGCCTGCGCCTGCGCGAGCATCGGCGGGTACATCGTCGTGAACTCGTACGTCTCCCCGCCGACCGCCTCCTCCAGGTTCTTCAGCGTGTTCCCGACGCCCCCCATGTTCGCGAGGTGGTAGTGGGCGTGGATGGTCTCGGCCCCCGCGGCGGCGCGGAAGAGCCGGGCGATCTGGGGCAGCCCCTCCTTGTCCGCCTGCTTGGCGAAGGCGAGGTACTTGCGGTTGGCCTGGCTCTCGCCGGCGAACGCCGTTGCGAGGTTCTCGTTGGTCGTGGGCATGATCCTCCCCTGAGGGGGTGGTTGGGGTTCGTCAGCGGAAGCCCAAATATGCGCCCCGATGACCCCAAGGACACGTCCCGCTTGGGGGGCCGATCAGGGATCGATCCGCTCCAGCCGTGGGCCGCGATCGTCGATGACGACGTACTCCAACCCGTCGTCCCCCAGCCCCCCGGCGTTGACGTACGCGTCCCCCGCCGCCAGGTGCGCGCGATGGACGTGGCCGAAGACGCCGAGAGCGCAGCCGCCCGCGGCCACGGCGCGAAGGCAGCGCGCGCGGAAGACCGCGATCATCTGGTCCTCTGCGAGCGCGCGGGCAACCACCTCGGCGAGCCGGGCCGCGCCGCGGACGAGCGGCGCCCTCCCGAAGTGGCGCGAGATGGCGTCGCCGAGCCGGCCGATCGGGGACGCGTTGATCGGGTCCAGCGCGTGGCCGTGCGAGACGAGGACGCTCCCCACCCCGGGCCGCTCTACGACGATCCGCTCCGGCCCCGCCTCGGGGTCGTGGTTGCCGCTCGTGCGGCGAAGCCGGCGCGCCGCCTCCAGGCTGGAGA
>JBAVTL010000610.1:0-5188 GCA_049696175.1 Anaeromyxobacteraceae bacterium | reverse complement strand
AGCCGCTCGTGCCCGAGCAGGCGAGGCTCGACGAGGCGCTGGGCTCGCTGCGCGACGCGCTGATCGAGGCGGAGAGCCCGGCGCTCGCGCAGATCGCGCGGCGCGCGGGCGAGCTGAGGGTGGAGCTCCTCGCGGTCACCGCGATGAAGGAGCCGTCGCGCGTCTACTTCGCGGAGCTGCGCGGGCGGGGGGTCTTCCTGCGCGCGGCCCCCATCGACGTCGCCGAGGAGCTGGTGGAGCGGCTCTACCGCCGCACCGACACGGTGGTCTTCACGAGCGCGACGCTCGCGGCGCAGGGCAAGTTCGACTTCTTCCGGCGGCAGGTTGGGCTCTCGCCAGACCTCTTCGAGGTGGAGGAGGCGCGCTACGACGGGCCGTTCGACTACTCCCGGCAGGCGGCCCTCGTCGCGCCCGAGGGGCTGCCGGAGCCGAACGCCCCCGGCTTCATCCCCGCCGCCGCGGAGGCGATCCGGAAGCTCACCGCCATCACCGGCGGGCGCGCCTTCGTGCTCTGCACCTCCATCCGGAACATGCAGGCGCTCCACGCGGCGTCGCGCGACCTCCCGTACCAGCTCCTGATCCAGGGGGAGCGCCCCAAGGGGCGGCTGCTGCAGGCGTTCCGCGAGGAGCCCTCGGTCCTGTTCGCCACCCAGAGCTTCTGGGAAGGGGTGGACGTCCCCGGCGACCCGCTCTCGCTCGTGATCATCGACCGGCTCCCGTTCGCGCCGCCAAACGACCCCGTGATGGCTGCGCGCGTGAAGGCGCTGGAGGAGGGCGGGCGGAGCGGGTTCGGGGAGCTGCAGGTCCCGGCGGCGGCGCTCGCGCTGAAGCAGGGCTTCGGCCGGCTCATCCGGACGCGCGACGACCGCGGGATGGTCGCGATCCTGGACTCGCGGCTCGTCACCCGCGGCTACGGCCGCGCGTTCATCGCGACGCTCCCCGGGTGCCCGCTCTGCCGGACGGTGGCCGACGCGCGCGAGTGGTGGGAGAGCGGGGCCTAGGCGAACGCGCGGGGCGTCCGGCCGGACCGCTCGGCCGCGCCGGTCTCCAGGATCGGCAGCCGGACGGTGAACGTGGAGCCGACGCCCTCCTCGCTCGCGATGTCGATGGTGCCACCGTGCGCGAGGACGATCTTGCGCGCGAGCGGGAGCCCGATGCCTGGCCCCTCGGTGGCGGTCCGCGCGGTGATGAACGGCTCGAAGACCCGCCGCATGTGGCCGGTGGGGATCCCCTTGCCGGTGTCGCGCACCCGGATCACGGCGGACGCGCCTTCGCGCCGGCACTCGAGGTCGATCGAGTTGGGCCGCCCCTCGGCGGCCGCCTGGATCGCGTTCACCACGAGGTTGAGGACCACGTCCACCAGCTCGGCGCGGTGGCCGAGGACCCAGACGTTGGGCTCGATCTCGACGCGGGCACGGGCGCGGCGCAGGTCGGCCGAGGCCGTCCGCGCCACGGCCTGGACGATCTCGCCCAGGTCGACCGCCGAGAACCCCTCGCCCTCCGGCTCGCGCCGCACCACCGAGCGGAGGTTTCCGACGGTCAGCCGGATCCGCTCCATCGCGGCGAGGCTGTCGTCCACGGTGCCGGCCACCTCCCGGCGCGCGAACGCGAACTCCTGCCGCTGCAGCACGGCCGCGACACGCTCCGCGTCGCCGCTGCTGCGGGCGATCGCGCTGAGCTCGTCCAGCGCGGCCTCCCACGCCGCCACGTAGCGCTTGAGCTCGTTGAGGTTGGAGGTGACGACCGCGGTCGGGTTGTTGATCTCGTGGGCGACGCCCGACGCGAGCACGCCCACCGACGCCAGCTTGTCCGCCTGGACCAGCCGCGAGAAGAGCCGGCGCTGCTCCCCGACGTCCCGCGCCACGCAGATCGAGCGGTCCCCGCGGCGCGACGTGCTGACCTCGAAGGAGGTGTCGAAGACCGGATCCTCGATCTCGGCGAACCCCTCGGCGGTCGCGAGCCACCAGCGCTCCGGGTGGCCCGCGAGCAGCTCCGGCAGCCTGCGCCCGGCGAGCTCGTGCGGGCGGGCGCCGAGCAGCTTCGCGAACGCGCGGTTGGCGCGGACGACGCGCTGGTCGCCGTCGATGACGAAGATCATCTCGTGGAGGTCGTCGAAGGCCGCGTCCCACTCCGCGCGCGAGCGCTCCAGCTGGTCCTGCGCCGAGCGCAGCCGCAGCGAGGCCCAGTCGCGGGTCGAGTGGAGGTAGCCCGCGAGGAACGAGACGGTGAGGACGACCCCCGCCTCGATGGTCCACCGCGCGACCACCGCGTGGTCGATCCGCGCGGGGTCGAACCCGAGCATCCAGGCGTCCGACAGGACGAGGGCGAGGACGGCCCAGGCGCCGATGAGGGTCACCCCGGTGGTGCTGGGGAGGATGGCGGCGGCGCCCACCACGCCGATGAGGACGCCGTAGCGGAGCGGGCTCCCTGGCTCGCCGTGGAGCAGCACCACGACGATCGGCACGGAGACCACCGCGGCCGCCTCGACGCGGGCCCAGGCGAGCAGCGTCGAGAAGCGATACCGACGGCCGAGCAGGAAGCCGTAGACGCCGTTGGCGGCGAGCAGCACCCCGCCCACGACGAGCGCGACCCAGGGCGCGGGGCGCGCGGTGAGCAGGTCGCTCGCGAGGTCCACCGCGACGAAGACGGGCACGATGAGCCAGCGGAGGCGGAGCAGCCACTGCAGCCGCTCCACGATCTCGCTCTCGGCAGGTTCGTCGGTCCGCATGGGGACCGTCATCGTCATCGACGGCTTCCACTCCTTCCCCCGCCGGGGAGTGTAGACGAAGGTGTCCGGAGGTCCAAACCGGCGGCCGAAAACATCCCGAGTCCCGCCGTGGCGCGCTGGATCACGGCTGCGGGGCGTGCATACACTCGGGCCGGAACCCTCGACATGGTCCAGTTCAACCCCGAAGCGCGAGAGATCACGATCAAGGTCGTCTATTACGGCCCGGCGCTGTCGGGCAAGACGACCAACCTGCAGGCGCTCTTCCAGAAGATCGATCCGGCGGTCCGCGGGCGGCTGATGACGCTCGACACCAAGGACGACCGGACCCTGTTCTTCGACATGATGCCCGTGTTCTTCAAGACGCAGTCGGGCGTCAAGGTGAAGCTCAAGCTCTTCACCGTCCCGGGCCAGGTGATGCACGAGTCCACCCGGCGGATCGTGCTGCAGGGGACCGACGCCGTGGTCTTCGTCGCCGACTGCCGCAGGTCGGAGGCCGAGGCGACGCTCGCCTACTGGAACAACATGCTGCAGAACCTGGAGGCGAACGGGCTCGACTGGCGCACCCTGCCCATCGTCATTCAGCTCAACAAGAGGGACCTCCCCGACGCGCGGGGCGAGGCGGAGCTCGGGGACCTCCGGGCGGTGGTCCGGCCGCCGGTGGTCCCCGCGGTCGCCATCCGCGCCGAGGGAGTGCTGGAGACCCTCTACGCGCTGCTCCAGCTGGCCTTCCGCAGCGTGGACCGGTCGATCGGCCTCCATCAGAAGTGGGGGATCTCCGAGCGCGAGTTCCTCGGGCGGGTCTTCGCCAACGTCGACCTGCGCGGCTCGAAGCTCCCGGCGGCGCCCACGCAGGGGCCCGCCGCATGAGCCTGCCCCCCTCGGTGCTCCAGGCGACGATTCCCCTCGGGGATCTGCTCGACCTGCGGGCGTTCTCCGAGGTCTGCCAGTCGTTCGTGGAGCTCTACCGCGTCGGGCTGAAGGTCTTCGACGCCGGCGGGAACAAGCTCGTGGACGTGAAGGTCGGCAACGCCGACTTCTGCGGCTACATCTGGGCCCAGAGCGCCGGGCGCGAGCTCTGCACGGCCACCGTCGGCCGCGTGAAGAACGATCCGCTCCCCGAGGAGCCGATCCAGCGGGCCGTGGACTGCTTCTCCGGCTGCCGGTACCTCGTCCAGCCGATCCTGTACGAGGGCGACGCGATCGGCCGGATCGTCTTCGGCCCGTTCCTGCCCGAGGAGCTGAAGTCCCTCCCGAAGGAGCTGGCGGCCATCTCCCCCGACTTCGACGTGAAGCTGGCGGAGGGGTACGCGCAGAAGATCCGGCGCGCCTCCCGCGCCACGTCGGAGAAGATCCTCAAGCACTTCGGCGACCTCGTCGACGTGATGGTCTTCACCGGCCACAAGGCGCTCATCACGGGGCGCCTGCACATCGAGGCGGTCCAGGAGGACTACCGCGACCTGCAGGAGAAGAACCGCCAGCTCGAGGACTCCTTCGCGCGGCTCAAGGAGCTCGATCGGCTCAAGTCCAACTTCCTCGCCACGATGAGCCACGAGCTGCGGACCCCGCTGACCAGCGTCATCGGGTACTCCGAGATGATGCTGGAGGGGCTCGGCGGGCCGCTCTCCGTCGAGCAGCGCGAGTACCTCGGGATCATCATGGAGAAGGGGGAGAACCTCCTCCAGCTCATCACCTCGATCCTCGACATCTCGAAGATCGAGGCCGGGCGCATCCGGCTGATCGTCGCCGACGTCGATCCCTCACAGCTGATGCGCGACGCGGTCGCGACGGTCCTCCCGCTGGCGCGGAAGAAGGGGCTCCGCGTGTCGTGCGAGCCCTCCGACCTGCCCCGGCTGCACTGCGACCGCGAGAAGCTCCGTCAGTGCCTCGTGAACCTCTGCCAGAACGCGGTGAAGTTCACGCCCGCCGGGGGGACCATCACCGTCTCCGCAGCGCCCGAGCCGGGCGGCCAGCTCACCTTCCGCGTGCAGGACAACGGGATCGGCATCCCGCCCGAGCACCGCGAGCGCGTCTTCGACGTCTTCTACCAGGTGGACGGGTCGTCCACCCGCGAGTACGGCGGCGCGGGGCTGGGGCTCGCCATCGTCAGGAGCTTCATCGAGGCGCACGGCGGCCGCGTCGGGGTCGGCGAGCGCGCCGGCGGCGGGTCCGTCTTCACGCTCTCGCTGCCGCTCCGTCCGCCCGCGACCCCCGCCATCACCCCCGCGCCGGGGCCGCTCCTGCCGCCCGCCGCGACCGGCCCGCGCGGCTGAAGCCCCCGTGAAGCCCCTCGGCGAATTCGAGCTGATCGGGCTCTTCACGCGCGCGCTGCCCCTCGGCGGAGAGGGGGTGGTGCTGGGCGTCGGCGACGACGCCGCGATCCTCGCGCCGCCGCGCGGAGAGCGGCTCGTCGCGACGGCGGACGCGATCGTCGAGGGGGTCCACTTCGACCGGCGCTTCGAC
>JBAVTL010000609.1:0-6137 GCA_049696175.1 Anaeromyxobacteraceae bacterium | reverse complement strand
GCCTTTCGCCCGCCGAGATCGCCGCGGGGCTCGGCGCCTTCCGCGGCGTGAAGCGGCGCCAGGAGGTGCGCGGCACGGCGGGCGGCGTGACGGTGATCGACGACTTCGCACACCACCCGCGCGCGGTGAGGGAGACGCTCGCCGCCGTGCGCGGCCGCTTCCCGCAGGGGCGGATCCTGGCCGCGTTCGAGCCACGCTCCAACACCAGCCGCCGGAACCTCCACCAGGCGATCTACGCGGCGCGCGAGACCTGGGGGCCCGCGGCCGAGGTCTTCGTCCTGCGGCCGGCGCCGGCCGCCAGCGTGCCCGAGGCGGAGCGGCTGGACGTGGACGCCGTGGTCGCTGGGCTCCGCGCCTCTGGGCTCCCCGCGCTGGCCTTCGCCGAGGTAGACGCGATGGTCCCCGCCATCGCCTCCGCGGCGCGCCCCGGCGACGTCGTCGTCGCGATGTCCAACGGCGCGTTCGGCGGTATCTGGGGGAAGCTGCTGGATCGACTCGAGAGAGAAGGGGCCGCGTGCTAGAGCGACGCAACACCATCGGTGATGCCTTCCGCAGGAGCGCCGCGCGCCAGCCCGGCCGCGTCGCGCTCCACTTCGAGGAGCGCGCGTGGACGTACCGCGAGCTCGACCAGGGCGCGAACCGGGTGGCGCGCCACCTGCTGGCCCTGGGGCTGCAGAAGGGGGACCGCGTCGCCGCGTACGGCAAGAACTCGGACGCCTACCTGCTCCTCTTCCTCGGGTGCGCCCGCGCGGGGCTCGTCCACGTGCCGATCAACTTCGCGCTCTCCGGCGACGAGCTCGCCTTCATCCTGGGCCACTCGGGCAGCCGGGCGGTCTTCTGCGATCCGGCGCTCGCCGGGAAGGTCGCCGCGATCCGGTCGCGCGTCGCGGTGGAGCACGCGGGGACGATCCGCGGCGGCGACGCCGACGACGTGCTGCGGTGGGCGGGATCCGGAGAGGAGGCCGGCGAGCCCGACGTGGGGCTCGACGACGGCGACCTCGCCCAGCTCCTCTACACCTCCGGCACCACCGCCGCCCCCCGCGGCGCGATGCTCACGCACCGGGCGCTCGTCACAGAGTACTACTCGTGCGTCATCTCCCTGGACCTCCACGGCGGCGATCGGCCGCTCCACGTGCTGCCGCTCTATCACTCGGCGCAGCTGCACGTGTTCGTGGTGCCGTACCTCCTCGTGGGCGCGACGAGCTGGCTCGCCGAGTCGCCGATGCCGCGGACGATCCTGGAGCTCGTCGAGCGCCACCGGATCGACAGCTTCTTCGCGCCGCCCACCGTCTGGATCGCCATGCAGGGGCAGCCGGAGTTCGCCACCCGCGACCTGTCGTCGCTCCGGAAGGCTTACTACGGCGCCTCGATCATGCCGGTGCCCGTGCTCGAGGCGCTGCAGCGGCGCCTCCCGGGGCTCGGCTTCTACAACTGCTTCGGCCAGTCCGAGATCGGCCCGCTCGCGACGGTGCTCCGGCCGGAGGAGCACGCCGCGCGGCCGGCCTCGGCTGGCCGGCCGCTCACCTCGGTCGAGCTGCGCGTCGTGGACGACGACATGAACGACGTCCCCGTCGGCGAGGTCGGCGAGGTGGTCTACCGCTCGCCCCAGCTCTGCCTCGGCTACTGGCAGAACCCACGGGAGACTGCCGAGGCGTTCGCTGGAGGGTGGTTCCACTCCGGAGATCTCGCCCGCGCCGACGCCGAGGGCTTCATCACCGTCGTTGACCGCAAGAAGGACGTGATCAACACCGGCGGCGTCGTCGTCGCCTCGCGCGAGGTGGAGGAGGTGATCTACCTCCACCCCGCCGTGCGTGAGGTCGCGGTGATCGGGGTGGCGCACGCCACCCGCATCGAGACGGTCGCCGCCGTCGTCGTGCTGAAGGAGGGGGCGGCGGTGGACGCCGAGGCGATCATCCACCACTGCCGCGGGCACCTCGCGCCCTTCAAGGTCCCGAGGGTGATCCAGTTCGCGCCGGAGCTCCCGAAGAACGCGTCGGGCAAGGTCTTGAAGCGGCTGCTCCGCGACCGCTTCCACGGCGCGGAGGGCTGACGGCCTCTCCCTCACCCTGACCCTCTCCCTCAGTGAGGGAGAGGGGACGAACCCCAGGTGACGACCCTCTCCGCCCACCGAGGGGGAGAGGGGCGGTCTTCGTTGGGATGGGACTCGCTGCCTTGCCCGGTGACCTACCCGTGGCAGGGGCGGCAGGCCCGCTCGCTCTTGTCGTCGCGCTTGAAGCTCGGCGGGTGGGGGTTCCGGCCCGAGCCCGAGCGGTGGCAGCTCACGCAGACTTGGTCAGCGTTGCCCTCGTGGCAGGCCGCGCACGTGACGATGTTCCTGCGCGCCGCCTTCCCGTGATCCCCGTTGGCCCACGCCGTCCCCTTCGGGTGCGGGTCGCGCTCGCTGGTGAACGGGGCCGAGGGGTTGGCCACGTTCTGCTGGGCATGGCAGCTCTCGCAGAACGCGGAGCCGTGGCAGCGCGCACAGCTCGACGGGTTCGTGCCCGCCTCGATCATGTGGCGCGACACGAAGTCGCCGCGGTGGATGAAGTCGCGCTGCACCTCCTCGGGCCAACGGATGGCCGGACCCGCAGGGGTGGTCGCAGGCGAGTGGCAGTCGGCGCAGAAGGTCTGGTCGTGGCAGGTAGCGCAGGCGTTGGCGCTCGTCCGCGCGATCACGCCGTGGCTCCGCTTGAAGTCGCCGACGTGCGCGTACTCGGAGACCGGCTTGAGCGGGAAGGCGCGCAGGTCGACGTGGCAAGGCGTGCAGCGCGCCTGCGCGAAGTCCTCCTCGTGGTTGTGACAGCCGGTGCAGGCCTTCATCGGGGGCTTGGGAGCGCTCGCGTCCCCCTTCTCGGGCAGCTGCTGGTGGCAGGTCTGGCACTTCCCGTCGACCTGGAACACGTGGTCGGCGTGGGAGAAGGTGAGCTGGAACTCCTTCGTCCGCCTGGGGACCGTGACCTTCGCGATCTCGTCGCCGTGGCAGTCCTGGCAGACCTTCGACTTCGGGTCGAGCTTCACGTGGCGCACGGCCGGATCCAGCTTGGCCGCCTCATCGACCCCCGCGTGGCACACGAGGCACTTCACGCCGTTCTCGACGTGCGGGGAGTGGGGGAAGACGTAGGGCGGGTTCGCGGCCGTCCCGGGCGCGGTCCCCTTTGCGGTGCAGCCGGCCGCGAGCGCGGCGAGCGCGACGAGGAGCGAGCGGCGCGCGTTCATCACCGCACCTCCCTGACGCGATAGGTCTGGTTGTAAGCGAGCTTCGCCATGACGTCGACCGATTGCTCCATGAATGGGGTGATTCCGCCGCGGCCCGTGAGGCTCGCAGTCCAGGCCCCGCCGAGCTTGTAGCCGAGCGTGGCGCCGACGTTGGCGGCATAGTCCTGCGCGTTGATGGCGTGGTCGAAGGCGTAGGCCAGGACGTCCGCCGCGGCGAAGAGCTTGCCCATCTCCCGCCGAACGAAGAAGCGGGCCCCGAGGTAGCCGTTGTCGGCCCCCTTTAGGACGTCCACCTCGGCCCCCGCGTTGATCGGCCCGTCGCGGTAGTCGCCGCGGACGACCAGGTCGTGCCCCAGGCTGGTCCCCGTGCCGTCGTCACCGGGTTCGAGGAGCGCGTGATAGTCGAGCCCGAGCCCGAGCGAGCGGAGGAGCTCCCAGCGGATGCTGCCGCCCACCTCGTCGCGAGTGGAGTCGGCGAAGACACTGAGGATCGAGGTGCGGGAGAGCATGAGATCGGGGGCCGTGCGGCGGAAGTCCACCGAGACGAACCAGTCGCGCACCGGGTGGCCGCCGAGGAGGGCGTTGATCTCGGCGAGCCGCTCGTCCTCCAGCGCCCAGAGGGCGTAGCCGTTGAGGGCGAAGTCGCCGACGAGCCGGACGCGGGCGTCTACGCCGGCGTCGCGCCGGACCGCGTCGCCGTTGTCGTCCACGAAGGCGGCCGAGCCGCCGAGCTCGACGAGCCGGAGGAACGGGAGCGGGACCGGGACCGCGAGGGAGGCGCGCCCGCCGTAGGCGAAGTCGCCGCCCATCGCGTTCCAGCTGCGCGCGGCGTCGCGCGTGGAGAAGCGCTGCGCCACCGGGGCGCCGGCGTAGGCGGTCAGCCCGATCCCGAGCGGCAGCCGGAGGGTGACGTCGCCGCCGTCGATCGACGCGACTCGACCGGCGCCGATGGCGACGTTCTCGCGGCCGAGCCGGAGGCTGAGCCGGTTGGAGAAGAGCTGGCCGCGGACGTACCCGGTCAGCACGTCTCCGGTCAGGTTCCCGCTGGTCCCGGCGTCCCAGCGCCGGTCCTGCAGGTCGAAGGCGCCCCACGTCGAGACCACGACGTCGAGGTTCTCGAAGACCGGGTTGCGGATGCCGCGCGCGGAGACGGAGACCACCTCCACGACCGGCATCACGTTGACGAGGTCGGGAGACTGGCCAGGGAGTCCGCCGCGGGTCTGCTTCCCCGCGGAGACGTACGTCGTCGAGGAGGCCTCGACAGTGTCAGCCAGCGCGGTCGGCGCGATGAGCGCGACGGACAGGGCTAGCAGGGATCTCGTCGTTCGCATCAGGTGATTTCCTCATCCACATCGTCGAGTGGCAGGGCTCGGCTCGCGAACATCTCATACACACCATCCGACACGCTTGCGCCACGTCAAAATCGTGGCGGTCCGCGCCATCCCTCTCGGGCCGTGCCGCGGCGGTGAGGGCGCGTCGATCCGCGGGCGTTCGTGAAATATGATGGCGCGCACATGCGACGGTCCCTCCTTGCGCTCACCCTGGCGCTCTCCGCCGCCTGCGCGGGAGAGCGCCCCCTCCTCGCGCGCTCCTGGATCATCGGCAAGCCGCTTGACCTAGGCGTGGTGAGCCTCTCCGGTGAGCCGGTCGCCGTCGGCGGCGCGGACGCCCATGTGCGGGCCGTGGTCCTCTGGGCCACCTGGTGCAAGTCGTGCTTCCAGCTCTTCCCGGCGCTCGACGTCCTGGCCGCCGGCGGAGAGGAGCGGGGCTTCGCCGTCCACGCCATCTCCGTGGACGAGGACGTCGTGAAGGTGCGCGAGGCGCTCGGCCGCATCCCACCCCGGGTGCGCGTCCTATGGGATCGCGGCGCCGAGCGGCTCGGAGAGCGGCTCGGCATAGAGGAGCTCCCCACCGTGCTCATCATCGACCGCCGCGGGATCGTCCGGCACGTGCACGAGGGGGCGGACGAGCACATGGTCGGGCTCATCGACCGCGAGGTCCGCCGGCTCCTCAAGGAGTGAGGGCGCGCGGTCCGATCGTGAAGGTGGACTGGGCGGCCTCGCGCAGCCGATCCTCGTCGTCGAGCGGCAGGTCGCGCAGCCAGATCGCCATCTCGTCCGCCTCCCAGGTGTAGGGCCGGCCGTTCAGGAGGACGCGCCCCCCGGCGACGGCGTGCGTCGCCTCGAGGAGCGGCACCGCGGCGAGGTCGCGGACCATCGCCTCGAAGCGCCCCTGGCGCGCCGGATCCACGAACGCGAAGTCGTGGCGAGTCGCGTAGGCGAGGTGGTAGTGCGAGGGCCGGAAGGCGACGCCGGCGAGGCCGAGCCGGATCGCCATCCGGGCGAGCAGGGTGCCCGCCTCGCGCGCGAGGCCGAGGCCGGGGACCTCCTGGCCGGGAAGCTGCGGGCGCCGCTCGCTGAAGCGGGCGAGCGGGTTCCGCAGGGAGAGCCAGTGGATGAAGAGGACCTCGATCCCGCGGATCCGGCGCTTCTCGAGGATCGCCTCCACCAGGAGGTGCTCGTGCCCGGCGGCGCTCCCCAGCAGCCGGAGCCGGTCGCCGAGCCCGGTCGAGTCGATGGCGACGCGGGGGTCGCGGTAGCCGAGCCGCCGCAGGGTCTCGAGGATCCCGAGCCGGTGGAGCGCCTCCTCGAGCCCCGAGGCGGTGTAGGCGCCGAGCAGCAGCCGCGCGCCGGGCGGGCGCAGGCCGAGCGCCTCCTCGATCTCCTCGGCGGTGATGGCGCCCGACTCGCCGAGCTGGGAGGGCGTCAGCTCGCGCATGACCTCGTCGTACCGCTCCGACAGCGGGTCGTAGCCCTCGGGGATCGGCTTGGAGGACCCCGCGGCGAGCGCCATGCCGGTGCCCGCGAGGACGCGCCACGCGTCCCGGTGGTAGCCGCCTGCCGGGAGCCAGACGCTGGAGG
>JBAVTL010000608.1:0-2000 GCA_049696175.1 Anaeromyxobacteraceae bacterium | reverse complement strand
CGCCCGTCAGGCCACGCCCCCGGGCGACCACCAGCCGGTCCGGGACCCAGGCCCGCTTGAGCGCGGCGGGCGTGTCGAGCGCGACGAGGCGCCCGTCCACCATCAGGCCGATGCGCGCGCAGTACTCGGCCTCGTCCAGGTAGTGGGTCGTCACGAAGACGGTGGTTCCGCCGGAGGCGACTCCGCGGATGAGCTTCCAGAAGCGCCGTCGGGCCACGGGGTCCACGCCCGCGGTCGGCTCGTCGAGGAAGACGACGCCCGGCCTGTGGAGCAGCGATCCGGCGAGCGCCACGCGCTGGCGCATTCCGCCCGGGAGCGCGCCGGTCGTCTCGTCCTCGTGCCCGCGCAGGTCCACGAGCTCCAGCAGCTCGTCGATCCGCGCCAGGAGCGCCCGGCCGGACAGGCCGTACGCCCCGCCGAAGAAGCGCAGGTTCTCGATCACCGGCAGATCCAGGTAGAGGGAGAACTTCTGCGACATGTAACCGATCGCCGCCTTCACGGCCTCGGGCTCGGTCCGCACGTCGTAACCGGCCACCCGCGCCTCACCGCTCGTCGGCGCGAGCAGCCCCGTCAGCATCCTGATGGTGGTGGACTTCCCGGCGCCGTTGGCGCCCAGGTACCCGAAGATCTCCCCGCGCGCGACGTCGAAGCTCACCCGATCGACCGCGAGGAAGTCGCCGAACCTGCGGGAGAGCGCCGTCGCGACGATCGACGTGCTCATGGCCGCGCCTCCTCGCCGGCGGTCCCCTCGGCCGCGGCGATGCGCGCGATGAAGATCTCCTCGAACGACCTGACGCCGTGCTCGGCCACCAGCGCCTGGGGTGCCCCCTCCACCAGGATCCGGCCGTGCCAGGCGAGGCCGACGCGGTGGCAGCGCTCCGCCTCGTCCATGTAGGGGGTGGAGATGAGGACGGTCATGCCGCCCTGGACGAACTCGTGGAGCAGCTCCCAGAGCTCGCGCCGGGAGACGGGATCGACGCCGTTGGTCGGCTCGTCGAGGAGGAGGACCTCGGGTTCGTGGAGGAGCGCGCACGCGAGCGCCAGCTTCTTGTACATGCCGCCGGAGAGGGCGTCGGCGCGCCGGTCGATGAAGGGGGCGAGCCGCGTGATCGAGAGCAGCCGCTCGGAGCGGCGCCGGTGCTCGGCCCGGGTCAGCGCGTTCAGCCGAGAGAAGAACTTCAGGTTCTCTCCCACCGACAGGTCGCGGTAGAGGCTGAACTGCTGCGGCATCAGCCCGACCCGCTCCCGGACGCGTCCGGTCGCGGGATCCTCGCCCAGCACGCGCACCTCGCCAGCGTCCACGTCGAGGAGCCCTGCCAGCGCCCTGATGAGCGTGGTCTTCCCTGCGCCGTCAGGCCCGACGAGGCCGTAGAGCTCTCCCCGCCCGATCTCCAGCGAGAGGCCGTCGAGCGCGACGACGTCGCCGAAGCGCCGGGTCGCGCCGCGTACGCTCACGGCGGGTTCGCCGGGCGCGGCGAGCGGCTGTGGGGAGGCGGCCACCGCTACCTCCCGCTCCCGGTCCCCGGCAAGGTGACCTGGACGGGCATCCCGGCCCGCAGCTTGCCGTCACGGTTCACCACGGCCACCTCGACCGGGTAGACGAGCCGGTCGCGGTCGGAGCGGGTCTGGATGTTCCGCGGCGTGAACTCGGCCTCCAGGGCGACCGTCTTCACCGTCCCCTCGAACTCCTCGCCGGGGAAGGCATCGGCGACCACGATCGCCTTCGCGCCGGGCTTCACCCGGCCGACCTCGCCGTTGGGCACGTAGAAGGTCGCCTTCGGCGCGGAGAGGTCCACCAGCCGGACGAGGACCGCGCCAGGCGTGACCAGCTCCCCCGCCTCGTGCGGCAGCAGGGAGACCTCGGCGTCGCGCGGCGAACGGATCACGCACTCGCCGACGAGGAGCCGTGCGCGCTCGACCACGGCCGCCGTCGCCCGGACCTGCGCCCTGGCAGCGTCACCCTGGCGCGCGAGCCCGACGGCGCCGCTGAGGGTCTGGTC
>JBAVTL010000607.1:0-18775 GCA_049696175.1 Anaeromyxobacteraceae bacterium | reverse complement strand
GTGCAGCCCTTCACGCTGACGTGGGCGGCGTCGAGCGCCGACGCGTTCGTCGAGCGGGATCTCGGCGGCGGCCTCGGCGCCGGCGACGTCGTGGTCGGCTGGGACTTCACGGCGGGTCACGAGCGCGCGCGGGTGGACGCGCTGCGCCCGCTCCTCGCCGCGGCGGGCGTCGGGCTCCACGTGGTCGAGCCGGTCTCCTCCGACGGCCTGATCGTCTCCTCCACCAAGATCCGCGAGTTCCTGCTCGAGGGGAAGGTCGAGGCGGCCGCGATGCTGCTCAGCCGGCCGCACGACGTGGACGGCGTGGTCGCGCACGGCGCCGGGCGCGGGCGCGGGTTCGGCTTCGCCACCGCCAACGTCGCGACCGGCGGGCTCCTCCCGGCCCACGGCGTCTACGTCATCCGCGCCTTCGTCGGCGGGGGCGCCGGGTTCGAGGGGGCCACGTGCCACGGCGGGGTCTGCAACATCGGGGTGAAGCCGACGGTGGAGGCCGGCGCCCGCGCGGCCGCCGAGGCCCACCTCTTCGACTTCGACGGGCGCGACCTCTACGGCGAGCCGATCCGCGTGGCGTTCCTCTCCCGGCTCCGCGACGAGCGGCGCTTCGACTCGATCGAGGCGCTCAAGGCGCAGATCGCGGCCGACGCGGAGCGCGCGCGGCAGTACCTGGCGGCGGCCGAAAACAGCTCCGAAGAGGGCTGAGCCGACGGCGGCCCATGTAGGGCGTCGTGGGCAGTTTCTTCAAGCGAATCGGGCGATTAGGTGATGGGGCGCGCCTTGACCCCCTCTCCGGCCCCCTGTTACTGTCCCACGCTGCCTCCTCGCCGCGCTCAGCGGCGAACGATACGGGGAACTCGACATGTCCGGACGGCTCGGCGAACTCCTGGTGCGGGATAACCTCATCACGCTCCAGCAGCTCCAGCAGGCGCAGGCGGAGCAGAAGCGCAGCGGCGGCCGCATCGGGTCGCTGCTCGTCAGGCAGGGCGCGATCCAGGAGACCGAGCTCACCGGCTTCCTCTCGAAGCAGTACGGCGTCCCCGCGATCGACCTGAAGACCTTCGACATCGAGGAGGAGGTCATCAAGCTCATCCCGAGGGCGACGGCGGAGAAGCACCAGATCATCCCCGTGAACCGCGCCGGGTCGTCGCTGATCGTCGCGATGAGCGACCCCTCCAACATCTTCGCCATCGACGACATCAAGTTCCTCACCGGCTACAACGTCGAGGTCGTCGTCGCGTCCGAGCAGGCGATCCGCGAGGCGATCGAGCGCTACCACTCCGCGAAGGGGCCGAGCATCGACGACGTGATGTCCGGCTTCGACGACTCGGAGGTGCAGGTCGCGGACGATCTCGAGGACGACAAGAACGTCGTCGACCTCGAGCGGAGCGCCGGCGACGCGCCGGTCGTGAAGCTCGTGAACATGATCATGGTCGACGCGATCGCCAAGAAGGCGTCGGACATCCACGTCGAGCCCTACGAGAAGGACTTCCGGGTCCGGTTCCGGATCGACGGCGTCCTGTACGAGGTGCTGAAGCCGCCCATCAAGATGCGGGACGCCATCATCTCCCGGCTCAAGATCATGGCGAGCCTGGACATCTCAGAGCGCCGGCTCCCGCAGGACGGCCGCATCAAGCTGAAGCTGGGCGGCGGCAAGGAGATGGACTTCCGCGTCTCGATCTGCCCGACCCTCTTCGGCGAGAAGGTCGTGATGCGGCTCCTCGACAAGTCGAACCTCCAGCTCGACATGACGAAGCTGGGCTTCGAGGAGGCGCAGCTCAAGGAGTTCATGGAGGCGGTGGACCGCCCCTACGGGATGGTGCTGGTCACCGGCCCGACCGGCTCGGGGAAGACGACGACGCTCTACTCGGCGCTCTCCAAGCTGAACGAGGTCGCGTGGAACATCTCGACCGCCGAGGACCCGGTCGAGTTCAACTTCTTCGGCATCAACCAGGTCCAGATGCACGAGGACATCGGCCTCAACTTCGCGGCCGCGCTGCGCAGCTTCCTCCGGCAGGACCCCGACATCATCATGGTCGGCGAGATCCGCGACTTCGAGACGGCGGAGATCGCCGTGAAGGCGGCGCTCACCGGCCACCTCGTGCTCTCGACGCTCCACACCAACGACGCCCCCGGCACCGTCTCGCGCCTCCTCAACATGGGGATCGAGCCGTTCCTCGTGACCGCCTCGCTCAACGCCATCGTGGCCCAGCGGCTCGCGCGCAAGCTCTGCCCGGAGTGCAAGAAGCCGGCGGTGGTCGAGGACAAGGCGCTCCTCGACGCCGGCTTCGCCCCGGAGGAGATCGGCACCTTCCAGGTCTTCGAGCCGGGCGGCTGCAGGGCGTGCAACGACCGCGGCTACAAGGGGCGCGTCGCGCTCTACGAGGTGATGCCGCTCTGGGATCCGCTCAAGGAGCTGGTGATCCAGGGCTGCTCCGCGGCGGAGCTGAAGGCCGAGGCGATCCGGAACGGCTTCCGGACGCTCCGCATGGCCGCGCTGAACAAGGTCAAGCTGGGCGTGACCTCGGTCTCCGAGGCGGTCGGCAACACGGCGCCGGACCGGTTCTAGCCGATAACCCTCACCCTGCCCGCTGCCCAGCCGGGGAGCGGGAGAGAGATAGCGCGTGGCCAATCTTCATCAGCTGCTCAAGGCGATGGTCGAGAAGGGGGCGTCCGACCTCCACATCACGACGGGCTCGCCGCCGCAGCTCCGGATCGACGGGAGCCTCGTCCCGCTCAAGACGGCGCCGCTGACGCCGATCGACACCAAGCAGACCTGCTACTCGATCCTCACCGACTCGCAGAAGCACAAGTTCGAGGAGGAGAACGAGCTCGACCTCTCCTTCGGCGTGAAGGGGCTCTCGCGCTTCCGGGCCAACATCTACATGCAGCGCGGCGCGGTCGCCGGCGCCTTCCGGACCATCCCCTTCAAGATCCTCACCTTCCAGGAGCTCGGGCTCCCGCCGATCGTCACCGAGCTGGCGAAGAAGCCGCGCGGCCTCGTGCTCGTCACCGGGCCCACCGGCTCGGGGAAGTCCACGACGCTCGCGTCGATGATCGACAAGATCAACACCGACCGGCACGAGCACATCCTCACCATCGAGGATCCGATCGAGTATCTCCACCCGCACAAGAACTGCCTCGTGAACCAGCGCGAGGTCGGGGCGGACACCCAGTCGTTCAAGAAGGCGCTCAAGTACATCCTGCGCCAGGACCCGGACGTCGTCCTCATCGGCGAGATGCGCGACCTCGAGACCGTCGAGGCGGCGCTCGTCATCTCCGAGACCGGCCACCTCGCGTTCGGCACGCTCCACACCAACAGCGCCGTCCAGACCATCAACCGCATCCTCGACGTCTTCCCGCCCTACCAGCAGCCGCAGGTCCGCGCGCAGCTCTCCTTCGTCCTCGAGGGGGTGATGACGCAGAACCTGCTGCCGAAGGCCGGCGGGCAGGGGCGCGTCCTCATCCTCGAGGTGATGGTGCCGAACCCCGCGATCCGCAACCTCATCCGCGAGGACAAGGTCCACCAGATCTACTCGCAGATGCAGGTCGGCCAGTCGAAGTTCGGGATGCAGACCTTCAACCAGAGCCTCGCCGCGGCCTTCTCGAAGCGGCTCATCACCTGGGAGGAGGCGGCCGGCCGCTCGTCCGATCCGGAGGAGCTCAAGAACATCGTGCAGCAGGGTGCGATGCGCGGACCGCAGGGGCTCCCGCCGCAGCGCTAGCCAGCCGTCGATTCGACCGAGGGGCCGCCGCGCGCTAGGATCGTGGGCCGTACCCGAGCGAGGCAAACATGGCACAGGCCGCAGCCGTCAAGAGCAAGCCCGTCGAGCAGCGGGTCCCCGTCTGGCAGTGGAAGGGGAAGAACCGTGCCGGCGAGGAGCGCTCCGGCGAGCTCGAGGCGGCCGACGAGCAGTCCGCGCGCCAGCAGCTCTCGCGGCTGGGCGTCGAGCCGAGCAAGGTCAAGCGGAAGCCGAAGGAGTTCCACCTGAAGCTGCCCGGCTTCGGCGGCGTCACGACGAAGGACCTGCTGATCTTCACGCGGCAGTTCTCGGTCATGATCGACGCCGGGCTCCCGCTCGTCCAGGCGCTGGACATCATCGGGAACCAGGTCGAGAACCCGGCGTTCAAGAAGGTGCTCCTCGCCGTCAAGGTCCGCGTCGAGTCGGGCTCAACCTTCGCCGACGCGCTCGGCGAGCACCCGAAGGTCTTCGACGAGCTCTTCGTCCAGCTCGTCAGGGCCGGCGAGATCGGCGGCATCCTCGACACGATCCTCCAGCGGCTCGGCGCCTACATCGAGAAGAACGAGAAGCTGGCCCGGCGCGTGAAGGGGGCGATGACCTACCCTGCGATCGTGCTCGTCATCGCCCTCGGCGTCGTCACCGTGATGCTGATGTTCGTCGTCCCGACCTTCGAGAAGATGTTCAAGGACATGGGCGGCGCGCTGCCCGGCCCCACGCAGTCGCTGGTCGATCTCTCCAGGGCCCTCAACGACAACTGGTACTTCATCTTCGGCATCCCGGTCGCCATCTTCTTCGCCTTCAGGGCGGCCATCCGCACGAAGCGGGGGGAGGAGGTCTGGCACGCCTTCGTCCTGAAGCTGCCGCTCGCCGGCCCGCTCATCCGCAAGATCGCGGTGGCCCGGTTCACGCGCACGATGGGGACGATGCTCTCCTCGGGCGTCCCGATCCTCGACGGGCTCCAGATCGTGGCCAGGACCGCCGGGAACCGGACGATCGAGAAGGCGATCCTCTACGTCCGCGCCAAGATCTCTGAGGGGAAGAACATCGCCGGGCCGCTCTCGGAGACCGGCGTCTTCCCGCCGATGGTGGTCCAGATGATCGGCGTCGGCGAGGCGACCGGCGCGATGGACCAGATGCTCAACAAGATCGCCGACTTCTACGACGACGAGGTGGACGTCGCGGTCGGCGCGCTCACGAGCATGCTCGAGCCGCTGATGATGGTCTTCCTCGGCGGCACCGTGGGCTACATGATGATCGCGATGTACCTGCCCATCTTCACGATGGCGGGCGCCATCAAGTAGCCGCGTGCAGCCGCGCGACGCCCCCGGGCTGCACCGCAAGCTCGTCTGGCTCACCTTCTTCCGGGTGGTGATGGTCGCGGTGCTGCTGGCCGGCACCGCCGCGGTCGGCTGGGGCGAGGCGGCGCCGGTCGTCAGCGGGCTTGTCCCGCTCTTCGTCCTCGCCGGGGTCGTCTTCGCGGCCACAGTGGCCTTCGCGATCGCCCTCCGCGCGGGGCGCTGGGACGTCCCCGTCGCGTACGCCCACGTCGTCCTCGACGTGGGGCTGGCGACCGCGGTCGTCTCGATGACCGGCCGGAGCGAGAGCGTCTTCCTCTTCCTCTACTCGCTCGCGGTGGTGAACGGGTCGATCCTGCTCTTCCGCAAGGGCGCGACCACCTCGGGCGTGCTCTCGGTGGCCGGGTACCTGGCGCTGAACGCGCGGCTCCTCGGCGCGCCGCCGGTCGCGCCGGTCACGCTCTTCACGCACGGCGCGGCCTTCGCCGCCACCGCCGTGCTCGCCTCCTACCTGGCGGAGCAGCTGCGCTCGACGGGCGAGCGGCTGGCGGCCAGGGAGAGCGATCTCTCCGAGCTCGAGGCCGAGGTGCGGCGCAGCCAGCGGCTCGCCGACCTGGGGAGCCTCGCGGCGGGGCTGGCGCACGAGATCCGCAACCCGCTCGCCTCGATGACCGGCTCGATCGAGCTGCTCTCCGGCAGCGCCTCGGCCGGCGAGGACGAGCGGCGGCTCATGGGGATCGTCCTGCGGGAGGCCGGCCGGCTCAACGAGCTCGTCACCCAGTTCCTCGCCTTCGCCCGCCCCGCCGCGCCTCGCCCCGTGCCGACCGATCTCTCGGCGCTCCTCGACGACACGCTGCGGGTCTTCCGCAACGATCCGCAGGCGGCGGGCGTGCGGATAGAGGAGCGGCTCGAGCCGGCGGCGGCACAGGTGGACCCCGACCAGCTGCGCCAGGTGATCTGGAACCTGCTCTCCAACGCCGCGCAGGCGCTCGCGGCGCTGCCGCGTCCAGGTGACGGTGGGATCCGCGTCCGCTGCGCCGCCGCGCCCGAGGGGGTCATCCTGGAGGTCGAGGACGACGGGGTCGGGATGAGCCAGGAGGAGCTGGGGCAGATCTTCATCCCGTTCTTCACGACGAGGGCGCGCGGCACGGGGCTTGGGCTCGCGACCGTCCACCGGATCGTGGAGGCGCACGGGGGGACGATCCGGGTCGCGTCCGAGCGCGGAGCGGGGAGCCGCTTCACCGTCGTCTTGCCCGCCGCGCCGTCGAAGGGGTAGTGAGGGAGACGTGGCCCGAATCCTGGTGGTAGACGACGAGCGCTCCATGCGGGAGTTTCTGGAGATCCTGCTCCGGAAGCAGGGGCACCAGGTGATCACCGCCGACGGCCTCCCCACCGCGCTGGCGGCAGCGGGGGAGGGGGATCTCGACCTCGCCATCACCGATCTGAGGCTCGGGGACGGCGACGGCCTCGACCTGCTGAGGGACATCAAGGCGCGCGCGCCGGCGACCGAGGTGGTGATCATCACCGCCTACGCCACCGCCGAGAACGCGGTCCAGGCGATGAAGCTCGGGGCCTACGACTACCTGCTCAAGCCCTTCAAGGTGGACGAGATCCAGCTCGTGGTGGGGAAGGCGCTGGAGCACCGGGCCCTCGTCGCCGAGAACCGCGTGCTCCGCCACCGGATGGGGCGCGTCTCGGAGGAGCAGGAGATCATCGGCCGGGCGCCAGCCATCGCCGACGTCCGCGCGATGGTCGAGCGGGTCGCGTCCGCGCGCACCACGCTGCTCATCACCGGAGAGAGCGGGACGGGCAAGGAGGTGGTGGCGCGCGCGCTCCACGCGCGGGCCGGGGCGGCGCAGCCGTTCGTCGCCGTCAACTGCGGCGCCATCCCCGAGGGGCTGATCGAGAGCGAGCTCTTCGGCCACGAGCGGGGGGCCTTCACCGGCGCGGTCGGCGCCAAGGCCGGGCTCTTCGAGGTGGCGGGGGCCGGGACGCTCTTCCTGGACGAGGTGGGGGAGCTGCCGCTCCCGATGCAGGTGAAGCTGCTGCGCGCCCTCCAGGAGCGGCGGATCCGGCGCGTGGGCGGGAACACAGACATCGCGGTCGCGGCCCGCATCGTGGCCGCGACCAACCGCGAGCTGGAGGCGGAGGTGGCGTCGGGGCGCTTCCGCGAGGATCTCTTCTACCGGCTCAACGTGATCCAGCTCCGGATGCCGCCGCTGCGCGAGCGGCGCGAGGACCTGCCGCTCTTCATCGGCCGCTTCCTGGAGCGATTCTGCGGCGAGCTGGGGCGCCCGCGCATGACCCTCTCCCCCGAGGCGGAGCGGCTCCTCCTCGCGTGGCGCTGGCCGGGAAACGTCCGTGAGCTGCAGAACGTCCTGGAGCGCGCCGTCACCCTCAGCGAAGGGCCGGTCATCGGCCCGGAGGTCCTGCCGGAGCCGCTCCGCGGCCAGCCGGCTGGGACGCCGGCCGTCTCGCCCCTCCCGGAGGGAGGGATGGACCTCCAGGCCCATCTGGACGCGATCGAGCGGCGCATCCTCGAGCAGGCGCTCGAGCGCGCCGGCGGCGTCAAGAGCGAGGCCGCGAGGATCCTCTCGCTCACCTTCCGATCGCTGCGCTATCGGCTCGACAAGTTCGGCATCGGCTAGGTCGGCGCGCGGTCTCGGCCGATCTCAGGCGGACTCCTCGCTGTGCTGCTCGCCGTACGAAAATGTACGGCTCCGCTGCGCGCTCGTCGTGCGCCCGACCTCGGCTCGAGCCTGCGCGCCTCCACGCTAGGCCTTCCCGGCGCGCGCCGGCCGATCCCGTCCTCTCACCTGCACTTGTCGGCCGTCGGCGGCGGGTCCGTCGGTCCCGAGGGCGCGTGGCGGCAGTCGTGAAGGTCCCGGCCGATCTCGACGGCGCCGAGCCCCATGACCGGATCCATCGGCGCGGTCATCCCCAGGTTCGACGCCCCCTTCTCGGTGTTCACCGCGGTCATGCCGACCGCGATCTGCCCCTTCTGGTTCACGAAGACCGTCGGCTGGTCGCCCTGCGGCGGGACGAGTGAGTTGGAGGCGATGGAGCGGATGAAGTTGCCGCTCGCGTCCCGGAAGACCGGTCCGCCCGTCACGGCGTCCGCGGCGTAGTGGTAGGAGAGCCGCCGGAAGGCCGCGGTGCACTTGGAGGTCGCGCACCCGCTCACGGCGGAGGCCGCCTCGCCGAGCGAGGGCTGGAGCGTGTTCCAGAGGATCTTTCCGTAGAGCCCCGAGACGGACGAGGTGCGCTCGTCCAGGAGGTTCACGTTGTAGGTGTGGCCGTCGGTCGTGATCGTCGGGCCGTGGTTGTAGTAGATGGCCCAGCCCGCCGACGTCGCGTCGGCGAGGTTCGTGGGGTTGTTCGCGGAGCCGTCGATCATGACGATGGACTGGCCGCTCGCGCTCACGCCGCCGGCGGTCGCCGTGAGCGGCGAGACCGAGGTCACCGTGTCGCTGAACCTGGTGCGACCGGCGTCATAGCTGGCGGCGGCAGTCGGGGTGTCGAAGATCGTCCGGGTGCCGGAGTCCTCGAAGACCTTGAGCGAGAAGTACCAGTTCCGCGACCGCGGGTGGGTCGTGAGCGGCGTCGTGAGCGCGACGGTCGAGCCCCAGGCGCCCAGCGTGGTGGCGTTCGACGCCGCCGCCGTAGCGCAGCCGTAGTCGCCGCCGCCGTCGGCGGTGCAGCGGAGGGCCACGTCCTTGGTGAAGCCAGTGGGGCCACCGCTGACGGTGGGGTTCGGGCAGCCGGAGACCGAGATCTGGGCGGCCGCCGTCACGCCGCAGGCCGGCGGGGAGGTCACCAGGTCCCGGGAGGTCGTCATGGCCGCGTTCGGCGTGGCCGTGCCGCACGCGCCCTGCGCGAGCCCCTCGCCGTCGTAGCCGGTGCCGGCCGCGGCGAGCGCGTTCCCCGCCACCGGGAGCGAGACCGTGCAGCCCTGCTGCGCGCACGCGCGGATGTTGTCGGGGCCGCACTCGCCCCCGTTCCGATCGAGGAGGTTGAAGCGGTCGCCGGTCCCGGCGTAGACGCGGTAGATGTGCGAGCCGGGGAGGGCGGTGTTGGCCGTGATGAAGAAGAACGGCTGCCCCCCAGCGCCGGCGCAGAGGCTGCTCTCGGCGACGGACTGGTCGCCCATCGCGAAGATCCGGCCGCCGGACCAGTTGGTGGCCATCCTGGTCGAGGCGTCCAGGGTGCCCGGCCGGTTGAACCGCAGCACCCAGAGCTGGCCGCCGGTGTCGCCGAAGGTGGCGGTGTCGAAGTACCCGTCGTTCTCGAAGGAGAGGCTGGGGCGCCGCGCCGACTTCCCCCACATCACCATCGCGGGGGTCGCCGTGATCGGGTACTTGAGGGCGCGCCTCGGGTCGGTGGCCGCCGGCGCGTAGGAGAAGTCGAAGAGCTCGCTCCCCTTCCAGATGTCCACCATGTGGACGCCGCGGCCGCGGACGTACTGTTCGTCGAAGCCACCCGGCAGGATCGTCACCCAGCGCTCCAGGTAGGGGACGTTGGAGGAGGTCTCCTGGACGAACATCGTGGGCGAGTCGGCGTTCTGCGCGGGGTAGCCTGCCGCCTGGGCGTTGCCGTCCGCCTGGATGCGGACCGGCCCGATGGGGGGCGGGACCGGGAGGAAGTCCGTGTACGTCTCGCCGAACTGCAGCGCCTCGGCGCTGGAGGGCTGCGGGTAGGTCCAGAGGAACTTCGGCGCCACGTAGCCCGACTCGGAGGGGAGGCGGGTCGCGTCGGTGACGTCGAGGGCGAAGTATCGGGTCCCTCCCCGCCGCTCACCCACGACCGCGACCGTGTGGAACTCGGAGGCCGACTTCCGGTTGTCCGCGCTGGCGGCGGGGCTCAGGATCCCGCCGTTGCCCACGCCGTCCACCCAGACGTCGCGGACCATCGCGGTGCCGTCCACGAAGAGCTGGTGATCGCCGGTCAGGAGGAAGCTGAGCTTGCTGAGCAGGTCCGGCGGGACGAAGGCCCATAGCTCCTGGGGCCCGTCTACCTCGCCGCGATCGTAGTAGCCGAAGAAGGGGGCGAGCCGCTCGTCGATGCCTGCCGTCAGCTCGTCGTTCAGGAGATCGTGCCACCCCCCGCCGTTGAAGGCGTGGAGCATGCCGTCGTTCGCGCCGACGAGGACGACCTTGCGCCGGTTCTTGTAGGCCGACGACTTCGCGTAGAGGTCGTACTGGTTCACGTCGCCCACCTGCTTCACGGGCGTGCGCCAGAGCGACTCCATGCACTGGTTGTGGAGCCCGTTCGGGCAGAGGATGCCGTCGGCGGGCAGCGGCGCGTCCACCACGACCGGGGAGGAGTGGTAGATGTCGCCGAGCTTGAAGGCCCGGTCCTTGAGCTGATCCTGGTCGGGAGGGTTGGTGACCGATGGGGGCAGGGCGGCGTTGACGGCGGGAGGCGGCCACCCCTCCGCCGGCGTGCGGCCGACCTCGTTCAGGACGTCCGCGCCGAGGACGAAGCGGATGATCGTCTTCGCGCACTCGAGCTTGTTCGTGCGGACGATCTGCGCCGTGACGAGGTCACCAGCGCTCTCGATCTTCCCCGCGATCGTCGCGCAGGTCGTGCCGGTCGAGCCGAGCGCCATGTACGGCTGGAGCGTCCCCGCGATGGAGGGGTCCAGCCGGACCATGGCGTCGCTGCCGTCCAGCTTGCCGGAGGGCGCCGCCGTGTCCGTCACCGTGTAGACGTTGCGGGAGCGCCAGGTCGGGGTCGCGGTCTTGAAGGGGTCGGCCGCGTCCCACCACGGGGTCGCCGCGACGTTGGTGAGCGTCCCGCACGTCTTGCCAAGCCTCACGCACTCCGGGACCTGGCTGCACGGGGGGTAGCCGTTGTTGGTGGTCACGAAGTTGCCGCTGCCGTCCTCGCCGACGAAGGCGCCGTTCTTGTCCTGCAGGAAGGCGCTCCCGCAGGCGCCGTCGCAGTCGAGGTCGCCGACGCCGCCGGGGGTGCAGGCGTTCACGAACTCGCTGAACATCTCGTAGCGGGTGAGGTGTCCGGGCCAGTGCGGCGTGCGATCGGGCTCGAAGCGCGGCACGATCACCGAGTGGCCGGTCGTGGTCTGGAGGGTGGAGACCGTCGCGACGCTGAAGGAGGTCGAGCGGCTGTTGACCTCGCTGAAGATCGCGAACATCCCCTTACGGAGCGAGTCCGCGTTGTCCGCGCCGACGAAGATGCCGCCGCCGGCGGTGGCGGCGTTCGAGAGGAGCCGCGTGGTGTCCGCCTGGCTCCCGGTCGCGAACCCGACGGTGTAGACGTCGAGCACCTGCTTGCCCGGCATGCCTTGCCCGTCCAGCGTCCCGCCGGCGCCCCCGCAGGCTCCCGCCGACTCGGCGCGCATGTCGTAGTTGTGGAGGTAGAAGGCGACCTTCGCGAGGTTGTTCTTGTAGCTCTCCGCGCCGGAGAAGTCGCCGCAGCGCGGGCAGTCCCTGGCCAGCGGGTTGAGGACGCCCGTCCCGGTGTCGCCCGCGTACTTCCCCGTGTTCGAGTCGGCGATGCTCGACGCGCCCGTGGGCAGCGTGTTGCCCTCGTCCGCGGGCGGCCGGGCGTCGGTGAGCAGGATGACGCTGCTCACCTGGCACGACCAGCAGACCGCGAGCTGGTTCGCGGAGCCGGCCGAGAGCCAGTCGGGGCCGGACTTCTCGTAGGTGCCCCCGAACCAGGGGAGCGAGGGGGTGTGGTAGTAGCGCCCCACGTCGAAGAGCGCCGCGGAGAGCGGGGCCCCTGCGCCGCCCCAGGAGAGCGCGTTGACCGCGTTGATGTAGGTGGAGCGGTTCGACTCCCAGTTGCCGCCGCCCAGCACCGACTGGCACGACGGGTTGAAGTCGGCCACGAAGTCGTAGTGGGCGGTCCCGTCCGTCGCGAACTGCGCGAGCGCCATCCGGACCGCCGTCTGGTTGGCGACGACGTCCTTCACGACCTTGCGCGCGACGACGAACTTGGGCGGGTAGAAGTTGAGGTAGTTCCCGGTGTACCAGATGCTCGGGTACTGGACGTTCGCGACGCCATCCACCGTCCCGGAGAGCACGGTGCCGTCGTAGTACCAGCCGCGGGTGGTGAGGCAGGTGGTGCAGACCGCCGAGTTCGTACCCTGGTCGGCGCAGAAGGTCGCGACGTCCGCGGGCCCGGCCCTCCTCGTCGAGCCGTACGGGTAGACGTTGGTGAAGTCCCAGCCGTTCCCGGTCGTGTTGGTGCTGCTCCAGGCGCCGCTGTCGGTGGCGGCGTCGTGGAAGATCAGGTCCTTCGGGAAGAGGTTCGGCTTCCCGCCGCCGACAGTGACCCCGGAGCCCGTCGCGTAGAACTCGGGGTCGAAGCCAGGGCCGTAGGCGATGGCGCTAGAGCCCTGCGAGTAGTACGGACAGGCGGCCGCCGCCTGCGCGTAGTCGGCCCCGGCGCCCTGGTAGACGACGTTCTCGTACGTGGGGTTGGCGGCGCCGCACGGGGAGTGATAGGCGCGCCCCTCGAAGGCGGTCAGCATGGCGCTCGACGTGAGGCTGCCCTCGGTTGCCAGGGTGCCGCAGCCGGCGGTCCCGGTCGTGGGGATCCCCAGCGACGCGGGGCCGTTGGGCGGCAGCCGCATCATCGACGTGGAGGTGTCCATCACGAAGAACAGGTTGGGGAAGCCGCCCTGGGACGTGAAGAACTGGCTGTCCTCCTGGCTGGCGGGGTTGAGCGCGGCGTCGGCGAGCCCGCCGGTGAGGAGCATCCGCGCGGTGTCGTTGCTGCAGGTCTGCGTCGGGGTGGCGTGCGGCACGGCCAGCAGGAGGAGCGCGACGACGAGCCCCGCGGTCCTGGTGTGGGTCAGCTTCATCTTGGCCTCCTGGCTACATGCGCGTGCGGATGAGGAACTCGACCTCGAGCTGACGGTCGGGGGAGCTGCCGCTGCCCGGGGCGACGCACCGCGCGACGCAGCGGTAAGTCCGGCCCGCGCCGATGAGCGCGGTGCTGCGGTTCGAGAGGTCCACGACCGCCTCGTCGCCGTACTCGGCCGCGAGGGCGACGACCACGTTCTTCGCGACGACGCCCGCCGGGTTCTGATCGTAGTGGAGCGGTCCGAGGCGCGTCCCGTCGGCGAGCGTCAGCTCGCTGATGGGGTTGTCGCTCCCGAGCCAGCGAGGGCCGAAGCGCGCGAGCTCCGCCCAGATCTGGGCCTGGGCCGCCGAGGCGCAGGCCGCGACGAGGTCGCGGCGCCCCTTCGCGGCCGCGTTGATCCGGTCGCGCGAGGAGAGCGTGACGGCGGCCGCGCCGACGGCGGCGAGCACGCCGAGGAGGATCATGACGAGCAGGAGTGAGCTGCCGCGCGCGGTCCTGGTTGGAGTGGAGAAGTGCATGAGGCTCCCCTAGAAGTACGTCATCGCGCGGGTGGACATGTTCGGGAGGGTGACGGCCGTCTCGAACTCGATCCGCTGGTACCCGTCGCGGCCGCCGTTGGCGGTCACGAAGTCGGTGACCCAGGCGGGGAACGCGTTCTGGTTGAACGCCCCCGTGGTCGGGAAGGCCATCGCCTGGAGGTCCGAGGTGGCCGAGCGCGCGAGCACCGCGACCCGGATCGCCTCTACGTTCGCCTGATGGTTGGTGTTCCGCTCCGTGGCGGGGGGCGGTCCGTAGGCGTAGCCGTAGAAGCTCGTCGGCGCGTAGGCGGTCTCACCTGCGGCCGGCGCGGCGCCTGGGAAGCTCGTCGTCGTCAGGGTGTTGGCGGTAGCCGTCGCCGTGGCGGCCGTGCCGGGCGTGAACGTCACGGCCGTGCCCGGCGTCGCGCCCGCCTCGAGCCCCGTGTAGAGCTGGTAGGAGACCTGGATCGACTCGACCCCCTCCGCGACGAGCTGCTCGTCCATTTCGTCCACGTCGCCGTCGCCGTCAGAGTCGATCCCCTGGTCGAGCACCAGGAGGGGGTCGTACTGGACGGCCGTCCCGACCCGGCCGACCGGCTCGGGGCGGACGTGAAACCGGTACCGGTCCACGAGGAAGAGGCGGGCGGGATCGGCCGGAGCGGTGGTGCTGAAGCAGGCCGTCGCCGCGGCGACGTCCTGACGCCTGAAGGGGTTCTCTGGCACGACACCGGCGAGGGTGACGTCCCGCGAGCCGTCGGCGTCCACGCGGACGGTCTCCCCGGCGGTGAAGTAGGCGTAGGTGGAGGAGTTGGGGCAGACGGCGAGGAAGATCTGACCGTTCCGGAAGACGTCGCCCAAGCGCGCGTTGATCGAGACGGTGGTGGCGGTGACCGCGGAGATGGTCCAGGCGTGCCCGACCGGGCTCGCCTGGTTGGACGCCGGGATCCAGTACCTGGGGTCGCGCGCGTAGAAGACCAGCTCGTCCGAGTTGGCCGTCGCATCCCTCGGGCAGGTGCCCATCCCGGCCGGGCAGAGCGGCGCCGCCGAGGGGGCGTACCAGGGGGCGACGTCGAGGGCGAGCGAGGCGTCCATCCCGAAGCCGGCGCGCGGGAGCGCCTCCTCGATGGCGAGGAGCGCACGCCGTCCGTTGGTCTGGGCGCTCCGCAGCCGCTGCCCATCGTAGAAGGCCTTCTGCTGCGAGCGGACGACGGTGATCGCGCCGGTGAGCGCGACCGCGGTGATCGTCGTGGCGATCATGAGCTCGATGAGGGAGACGCCACGGGCTGAGGGGAGGTGGCGCATGTCAGTTCAAGCCCCCGAGGTTCGCCATGAAGTCTCCGCGAACCTCGGAGTGGACGAGCCGCACCACCTCGCGCGGGAGTCCGATCGAGCGCTCGTGGTAGACGACGGAGACCGCGATCACCTTCGCGGCCGCGCCGGTCGCGGTGACGCCGACGTTCCAGACCGTCCAGCGGCGTTTGTAGAGCGGCTGCCCCGGGGCGTCCGGATCCTGCTCGATCGTGGAGTCGAGGCGGGCGCCGGGGATGAATTGGGTGGTGTCGTTCCAGGTGTGGAGGTGCGTGGCCGTCGGGCTGCCGGCCCAGAGCAGGCTGCCGAACGGCGAAGGCGGCGTGGTCGTGGTCGCGCCATCGGCGCCCGAGACCCGGGCGTCGGCTGACGGGAGCCGCTCCAGCGCGGCCCCCAGCTCGGCGGCGAGCTGCGTCGCGGTGGTCAGTGCGCGCGCCCCCTGCGTGGCGTGCATGCCGTAGTACTGGAGGCGCGCCATGCCGACGAGCCCTATGAGCAGGATCGTGAGCGCGACCATCGCCTCGATGAGCGCCGAGCCCCGCTCGCCGTGCCGCCGCGTACGCCCTTGGATGCTCATGACCATCCTCCTACCTGCCGGTTACGCCGAAGCTCCGGACGATCCCGGAAGGCACTGCCACAAGGAGCCCGCGCTGATCGGCGCCGCCGTACTGCCCAGAGAGATCGCTCCCGAGCGCGATGGCGTGGCCGTTCTTTACGTTGGCGGGCGGCGACGCGGGATCCGGGGGCTCCACCGCCACCTTGCCGTTCGACCTGAACCGGAACGCGACGCAGCGGCGTCCGCCCGCGCAGGTGGCGACCAGCTCCGTGTCGAAGAACCTGAAGCTCGGAGGGGTGGTCGCGGCGTAGGCGGTGAAGGGCGGAGGGAGCGTCCCGCTCGCCGCGGCGGGGAGGTGGAACCGGATCGACCCGCCGAGCACGATCTGCTCCGACACCGAGCCGACGTTCGTCCCCGGCGACGCGGGGTCGAAGTCCGAGAGCCTCCAGGCGGCCGTCGGGGCGCGCAGGTCGAACGCGCTCGTACACCTGGAGGTGAAGAACGAGCCGCAGTCCGACGGGTTGTTCCCGGGGGCGTCCACGATCACCAGCACGTGGTCGAGCTGCTCCGAGAGCGAGGTGAACTGGAGCTGCTCGATCCGCATCTGCAGCTCGAACGCCGCCGCCTCGACCGTCGCGTTCTTGCGCCCAGCGCGCATCGCCGGGATCGCGGCGGCCGCGAGGATGCCTACGATCGCGACGACGATCATGAGTTCTATGAGCGTGAAGCCCCTGGACCTCGTCATGCTCCCCCCAACTAGCAAGAAGCTGGCCGGGGCGTCGCTCGGGAATGGCCCGTGATTTCAGGGTGGTGCCTGCGGATCGCTCGCCCCGAAGCGGCAAGGAGTTCAGGGTTGGAAAAAACGTTCATGTGGGCCGGCGCCCACAGGCCATCGCGTCAGCGGAGGTCGCGCTTACCGAAGACCGCCGCGCTCAGCGCGACCATGGCGACCGTGTAGAGGAGGCCGTAGCCGAACGCGAGCGCCAGCGTCGAGGCGGAGAGCGCGTCCTTGTAGACCATCGCCTCCTTGAAGTTGAGCGCCTCCAGGTTCGGCACCAGCGCGTAGAGGACCTTCCCCATCCACGCAGCCGCGGCCCCCTGCTTCTCCCAGTACCGCACGAGGTCGCTCGCGAGGTGGCCGGCGACGACGAGTGAGAGGGTGAAGATGGCGGAGAGCGTCGCGGTCGTGAAGGTAGAGAAGAGGACGGCGACCGCGGCGATCATCGCGAACTGGAGCGCCAGGGCCGCGAGGGTGGCGAGCAGGGGCGTCTCGCGGACAAAACCGAAGCCGTGGAGATAGAAGGCGAGCACGCCGACGAAGAAGAGCGCCATCACCGCGAGGTTGAGCGTGGTCGTGGTGACGAGCCCAGCGTAGCGCCCGGCGACGTACTCGGCGCGCGAGACCGGCTTCGCAACTATCGGATAGACCGTCCTGCGCTCGACGTCGCCGGCGATGAGCCCGGCGCCGAGGAAGGCGGCGATGAGCGTGCCGAAGATCTCCATCGCCGAGAGCCCCAGGTCCACGATGATCCGGTACTGCTCGCCGAAGGTGAGCATCGAGATGAGGTAGGAGCCCGAGACCAACGCGAGGGCGAAGACGAGCAGGTTGACCGCCAGCTTCTGGCGGATGGCTTCCTTGAAAGTCACTGCTGCGATCACTGCGACCTTGATCACGGGGCGATCACCTTCGTCTTCTGGCCCGGCTTGTACTGGAACTCGGGCAGGCGCGGGCCCGCGCGCGGCGAGAAGCGGAACGGGTTCGCGCTAGAGCGGACCTTCCGCTCCCAGCAGATCCATGTGTAGCGCCCGCCGAACGGATCCGCCGGGAGGGCGTCGATGTACCCGCCCTGGACGAGCTGGTCCAGCGTCGCGATCGGGCGTCCGTGCTCCCGCTCGAAGCGCGAGACGGCCGCCTCCAGCGCCTGCGCGTCGCGCTCGAGGATCGCGAGCTTCATCTGCTCCTCGATACGGGAGGTCGTCACCGGGTCCTTCGCCGTCTCCAGCAGATCGCGCAGCATCTGGATGGCGCTCTGTGGCGAGCCCGACTTGGCCTTGAGCGACAGCGCGAGGTGGCTGATGTTGGGGGACGCGCCGGGGGTTCGCGCCGCGAGCTCGGCCCACCGGGCCCCCTCCTCGTAGTCCCCGCGATAGAACCAGGCGTTGAAGGCGATGTAGAAAGGGAAGGTCCAGTAGGGCGGACCCTTCTCGATCCCCTTAACCAGGATCCGGTCGCTCTCGTCGAGCCGCCCAGCGGCCGAGAGCACGATGCCGGCGGTCTGGTAGGCGTAGCCGTGGCGGGGATCGAGGTCGGTGACGAGGTCCACGAGCGGGAAGAGCGCATCCCACCCGCGCGCGTCCGCCTTCGGCTCGCCGATGTACTGCACGGTCGAGAGCCAATAGAGGTCCGAGACGAAGGTGCGGTGGCCGAGCGCCGCGACGCGCGTGGTTGCGCCGTGCGGGACGTGCAGCACGTCGTAGGGACGGGACAGGAGCTGCGAGGCCAGCGTGTGGCTCAGCGCGGAGGAGCCGGCGAGTGCCGCAGCGGCGACGGCGAGGAGGCGTGGGAGCGGGCGCATGGAATGGCGAGGGCCGCTCAGCTAGCGCCGAGCGGCCCCCATGCTATCCGAGCTTCAACCCGACTAGAAGACGTTGTCGGCGGAGCAGTTGGTGACCTGGCCGTTGCCGACGTTGCCAGGCTGCAGGCCGCCCGTGCAGTTCTGGATCGTCGTGGCGCCGGTGCCAGCGGGCGTCAGGACAATGGGAGCCGCCACTGCGACGCCGCCGGTTGCAGAGTTGATGGAGGGCTCGAAGGCCGCGACGAGCGACATCACCGAGTCGCCGTCGATGTCCGACTGGCCGCTGATCGTGATCGCGGCGCCGAGGTTGCCGAGGGGGGCCGGGCAGACGTTCACCGTGCTCGAGCCCGTCGGGGGCGTCGGGATGTCCGCGACGCCTGCGGCGTAAACGCCATAGGTAGCGCCCTGGACCTGCCAGTCGAGCTGTGAAGCGGCGAGGAGGTCGGTCGACGACCAGACGATCTTGGTGGCGCTGGGGACTCCAAGCGGCGTCTGCGCGAACGTGGCGTACAGCCCCGTCATGGCGTTGACGCACAGCACGCGCTCGGCGGAACGGAGCGACGCCTCCGACTTGTAGATCGCCTCCACGTTGGTCTTCAGCTCACTGAACTTGGAGCGGAGCTGGTAGCGGAGGAAGTTGGGGATGGCGATGGCGGCGAGGATGCCGATGATCGCGACGACGATCATGAGTTCGACGAGCGTGAAGCCCTTGGATGCCTTCTTCATGTGACCTCCGGTTGGACGGTAGACTGGCGCTGCCTGAAGCTTCCGGGTGGGTGCGTTCGAACGCCCGGGCCGTTGTGCTGGGACGTACTAGCAGGACCGGTGCCAACCTCGGCACGCCCTGCCGTCGAGGCAACCTACCGATTTGTGGTCCGGGTGCACAGGCGCCCACCTTCACATGACGTTGACGCTCCGGGTCAGCCGGGTGCCGTGACCTGACGTTTTTCGT